>JAVBYB010000167.1 GCA_030824255.1 bacterium | reverse complement strand
GCCCATATCCAGGAAGTCGAAGCCATGGGCGGCATGGCGAAGGCCATCGAGGAAGGCCTGCCCAAGCTGCGCATCGAAGAAGCCGCGGCAAAAACGCAGGCGCGCATCGACAGCGGCGTGCAGACCATCGTGGGCGTCAACAAGTTCCGTCTCAATGAAGCCGAGGACGTGCCGGTGCTGAAGGTGGACAACGCAAAGGTCCGCAACATGCAGCTCGACAAGCTGAAGAGGCTGCGCAGTGAGCGCGATGAAACAGCGGTTGAACAGGCGCTGCACGCAATCACCAAGGCAACCGAGAGCGGCACGGGCAATCTGCTTGAACTGGGCGTTGCCGCTGCCCGTGCGAAGGCCACGGTGGGCGAGATCAGCTTTGCCGTCGAGAAGGTCGTCGGCCGCCATCAGGCCGTCATCAAGTCCATCCAAGGGGTTTATGCGAACGGCATGTCTGCGAAATCCGACAAGGTTGTCACCGCCCGCGCCCTGGCGGACGCGTTCGAGCAATCCGAAGGTCGCCGCCCGCGTATCCTGATCGCCAAGATGGGTCAGGATGGTCACGATCGTGGCCAGAAGGTCGTCGCGTCCGGCTTTGCTGACCTTGGCTGGGATGTGGATATTGGACCGCTGTTCCAGACGCCGGCAGAGGCTGCACGCCAAGCCGTGGAGAATGACGTTCACGTTGTGGCGGCATCGTCGCTTGCCGCTGGTCACCTGACGCTAGTTCCGGAATTGCGTGGCGCCCTCGACACGGAAGGCCGCAACGACATCACGGTTGTGGTTGGCGGCGTCGTACCACCGCAGGACTATGACGCGCTCTACGCTGCTGGCGCGGCGGCCATCTTCCCGCCGGGCACGGTGATCGCTGAAGCCGCGATCGAACTGCTGCACAAGCTGGGCGGCAAGCTAGGGCACAATTCAAAGAACGCGGCGGCGGGATAGCACTTTCCAACGAATTGGCGGCCAAAGAGAGCGCAAGGGCTCTGATTTCGTTTCTGCAGCAACCGGTTGGCCGGATGAAGCGTATGGCTGGCACAGCCTGCGATTCGGACTAGTTTGGGATCAAGGAGATCCGCCATGAAACGCCTTCTTGGAACCCTCGCTTTCATCGCTCTTGCTGCCTGCAGCAGCGGGCCGACGCGCTATATCCCCGCGCTGGATTCCGATGACGTCGGCTACCGTGAGCAACGGCTGGAGACTGAACGTTACCGCGTATCCTTCCGCGGCAATGCGGATCTCAAAGGTCCGCAAGTGGAAGACATGGCCATGCGGCGTGCGGCCGAGCTTACGGTCCAATCGGGTTATACCTGGTTCCACGTCGTTTCGCGGAACACGGAGCTGGCCAGCGGCACATATACGCCTAGCGGCCCGACCGTTGGCGTTGGCGGCTCCACTGGCTCGTTCGGTTCCGGTCTTGGCGTCGGCCTCGGCTTCAATTTCGGTGGCGATAGCCGACAATACCAGTCGACGCTGGAAATCCTCATGGGCAATGGCGCGAAGCCGGCTGATCCGAACGCCTATGATGCGCAGCAGGTTCTCGCTCGCGCGACTTAGCCATTCTGGACGGCTGGCGCCGGCAGAGCGTCGGGATCGAAGCAGGGATGGGCCAGATCGCCTGAACCCGGCCCGGCGATCATGCCCGCTAGCGCCTTGTCGACTTCGCTGGCAAATGGCGGCGGATATTCGCCCCTGAAGTTTGCCCACCACAGTCGCCCGCCTGTAGTGCAGATCAATCGGGCCAATGGCGGGGCGGCATACAGTGCGAAGTCGTCCGACCCAAAGCTGCTGCTTCTGTTACGATCCCATATCTGAAATGTCGCCCGTGCGTGTTCGGCCATCAGCGCGTTGAAGCGCAGCTGATCAGGCGGATCGAGTTCGGCGCCATTCAGTGACGCGCTCCAGAACGCTGCGCGATCGCGATCGCCCGCAATAAAAAGGCGGATCGCCGACCAGTGATCCTGCGTCGCGTTGAGGTCCGCGCGGCGAAGCTGGGTCGTATTCTGTTGCACCTGAGTGGAGAGATAAAACAGCGAGGCGATCACCACGATCACCCCGACGATCTCGGCGACTTGCGCCGCCGCTTGCAGCCAGTTGACCTGTCTGCCGGGAGCCGGAGTCGGAGCTGCTGGCAGGACGACGTTCGGCGCGGCTGTCACGCCCGTATGGCTGTCGGTCGCTGTCATCCTTGAGTCCTCTTCACGGCAAGCGTAGGAAGCCCCTTCCGAAAACTCCAGCCCCGACAACCGGATTCGCGTGACGATCGACCTTTCAACCCGGGCAGGCCTTGGCCGCGCCATCACGCTGATCGAGTCCCGTCGTGCGGACCATCAAGCTGAAGCGCGCGCGTTGCTGTCTGAGCTGATGCCGCGCACGGGCAAGGCGCAGCGGATAGGCATTACCGGGGTCCCGGGAGTCGGCAAATCGACATTCATCGAGAGCTTCGGGACGCTGCTGACTGGTCTGGGTTTTCGCGTGGCGGTGCTGGCGGTTGATCCTACCTCGAGGCGCTCTGGCGGATCGATCCTTGGGGACAAGACGCGCATGGCCAATCTGGCCGCGGACGAACGCGCCTTCATTCGCCCCTCCCCCGCCGGTGAGACGCTGGGCGGCGTCTCCCGCAAGACGCGCGAGACCATGCTGGTCTGCGAGGCGGCTGGTTACGATGTGATCCTTGTCGAGACAGTGGGGGTGGGTCAGTCCGAGACTGTCGTGGCCGACATGGTGGATTTCTTTCTGGTACTGATGCTCCCCAATGCCGGAGACGAGTTGCAGGGCATCAAGAAGGGCGTGCTTGAAGTGGCCGACCTCATCGCGGTCAACAAGGCCGATATTGACGCCACCGCCGCCAAACGGGCCGCGCGCGCCTATGAGGTGGCGCTCCACATCATGGAGCAGGCCGACCCGGATTGGTCCCCGCCGGTACACACAATCTCCGGCCATTCCGGGATGGGGCTGCCGGAACTCTGGTCGGCCATCGAGATCCACCGGAAGAAGACCGAGGCTTCCGGCTCTCGATTCAGACGCCGCGCTGGCCAGCAGGTCCGCTGGCTGGATGCCCTCATTCAGGAAGGACTGGCAGACCGCTTCCTGAACCGTCCTGACGTCGCCGCCCGCCTCTCAGGGGTCAGGCAGGATGTCGCAGAGGGACGAATTCCGGCCTCCCTGGCCGCAGACACGCTGCTAAGCGTCGCTTTCGACCCCGAATAGACTGCAACTGATGCGGCCCGGTTATTGCCCGTCGCAGCGGCTCGGGTAGATGTGGACGCGTTGGATTCGGGAGGGTGCGGCCATGGCCGGCCGTGCGAACGGATATCTTGCAGGGCTTTTGGGGGTGCTGGCCGGATGGGCCATCGCCGCCCAGCCCGTGCACGCTCAGGAGGTCGGCCGCCCGATGACGTTCGAATGGGGCGTGGTCTACGGCGACCAGCCGGCCATATTCGCCGACGGTGATTTCACAACCGAAACGCCGGCAGCCTTCCGCTCCTTCCTGTCCCGTTCGGGCCAGCCCACGCGCGACCGCACGGTTTACTTCAATTCGCTCGGCGGCGACCTCAGCGCCGGCATGGAAGTCGGCAAGATCCTTCGGCGCATGGAATTGAACACAGGTGTTGCCCGCAACGCGCGCGACCCTGCACAGGCCAACCTCATCGACCTCGACTTCAACAGCCGCGTCTATCCCGGCCATTGCGTCTCGGCCTGCTCGCTCGCCTTCCTGGGCGGCGTGAAGCGCGAAGTGAAGCCGGGCTCGATATACGCCGTCCACCAGGTCAGCATGAACTGCGTCGACAAGCGAAAGGCGCTTACCCAGTACCCGTGGGTGCCGATGCCTCACGTGAACTACTGCCCCGACCTCGATGAAGCTCTCACCATGCTGCAGGTCGCGAACGGCGTGGTCGTCGAGTATGTACGCTCCATGGGCGTTGATCCGATCTTCATCACCGAGATGTCGCGCGCCGGACCGGAGACGATCAATACGCTGCCGGAAGACAAGCTGCGCGAGTATCGCATCGCCTACGAGTTCCGCACCGAGTCCTGGGAGTTCCAGACCGACAGCCAGGGCCAGTTCTTCCTGCAATACCTGCATGGCGACCAGTGGCGTCGCGACAAGGTCGAGATCTACTGCAACCGCACGAGCGCGCCCCGGCTTTATCTCTGGCTGGTGCACGACACCAATCGCGCGAACGGTCCAATCGACGGCCAACGGATCATCGATCTCGCCTCGAAGGGCGTTTCGGCGGTCTGGCAGATGGACGCGCAGACGTCTGATGGCTTTGCCGACGTGCGCAACGTCTCTCTGCAGCCTTACGAGATCATCGAGCAGCCCAAGCTGACGGAACGCGGCCACGTCGCCCTGACGATCGATCTGTCGCCACGTTTCCTGGACGTGCTCTCCGGCGCCAATCGCTTCCAGATCGTGACCACGCAGCCGGATGGCAATTCCGGCCAGGGCTTCAGCCTGATCACCATGAACCTCGACCGCGACAAGCTGTCGGGTATTGTGCGCTCCTGCCGCTAGACAACGGGCGGGACCCAGAATGACTGATCACATGGCCTGGCACACAGGCGGCTGTCATTGCGGCGCCGTCCGGTTTGAGACGCTCCTGCCGGATGCGCTTGAGGTCGAGGACTGCAACTGTTCCATGTGTGCTCGTACGGGCTACCTGCACATCATCGTGCCGGCTGCGCGCTTCCGCCTGACGCATGGCGCGGAACAGATAGCCACCTACACATTCAATTCGGCCACCGCGAAGCACCACTTCTGTAAAACGTGCGGCGTCAAATCCTTCTATGTCCCGCGCTCAAACCCGGATGGCTTCAGCGTGAACCTCCGCTGCCTCGACGACCCAAAAGCCTTTGCCGAAGTCCGC
>JAVBYB010000342.1 GCA_030824255.1 bacterium | reverse complement strand
TGTTCTTGTCGATCTCGGCCTGGGTTGGGCCGCTCTGCAGAACCTTCGCCAGTTCCTCATCAATCGCAGCCTCGATCTTCGCGAGATCGGCATCGGGCTTGGCCGTGACGACGACCATGAACTGTCCGGCAATCTCGCTCTGCGAATTCGAGACGGAAACGCTCACGGCGACCTGCTCATCATGGACGAGGCGCTTGGTGAGGCGGGCGTTCTTGTCGCCGCCGAGTGCAGCAGCAATATGGTCGAGTTGCTCGCCATCATGGTGACCGAGTTCGGGCGCGGACCAGACTTTATAGATGCGCGGCTGGGCGACGCGATCATACATCACCTCGCGCTGGTTAGCGGCGAGCGTCGGCACCCAGGATTTCTGCTGCGAGACAGGCGGGCCCGGCGGTATCTCACCGAAATACTGCTCCACCTTCGCCTTGGCTTCTTCCGGCTTGATGTCGCCCGCGATCACAAGCACGGCGTTGGACGGGCCATACCAGGTGCGGAACCAGTCCTGCACATCCTGCAGCGAAGCGGCGGAGAGGTCTTCCATCGAACCTATGACGGAGTGACCATAGGGATGCTCTTCCGGATAGGTGGCGGCGATTATGCGGTTCCACACTTGGCCGTAGGGTTGGTTCTCGCCCTGGCGCTTCTCGTTCTTCACGACATCGCGCTGCTCATCGAGCTTGGCCTGGTCAATGGCGCCGAGCAGATGGCCCATGCGATCGGACTCGAGCCAGAGGATGGAATCGAGCGCTTCCTTCGGGACTGTCTGGTAGTAGTTGGTGCGGTCCGTGCTGGTGGTGCCGTTCTGGTTGGTGGCGCCGATCTTCTGCGTCGCCTTGAAGAAGTCGTCGTTGAAATTTTCCGACCCGTTGTACATCAGGTGTTCGAACAGGTGAGCGAAGCCGGAGCGGCCTTTCGGCTCGTTCTTCGAGCCGACGTGATACCAGAGATGGAAAGTGACGGTCGGCGTCTTGGTGTCTTCGTGGACGATCAGCGTGAGACCATTGTCGAGCACGTATTTGGTGTAGGGGATGTCCCACTCCAGCGCAGCGATCTTCGCGACAGCAGGATCACGCGTGTAGGCGGTTTCAGCCGGAGCGGCCGCGGGAACCATGGGGGCGGCGTAAGTCTGCGACGTCTGGCCTCCGCTCGCGCAGCCCGATGTAGCGAGGAGCGCCGCCAGTGCGCCGCCGAGTTTCAGCATGGTCTTGGTAGACATCAGTTACCTCAGGAAAGCTTGCCTGTTCAGTGTAAGGCGCACTTATCGAGAAGCAATAAAGAACTACCCTTTGGCGCCTTGCCGGAGGGCGACATCGCTGTCGCGCCGCCAGCGCGCTCAGCTTGCGGGGCCGTAAATCACGCCGCCCTGCTCGGCATACTGACGCAACACGGCCGCGCCTTCTGTCCGCAGGAAACCATCGTCAAACACCACACCGCGCATGGACATTTCGGCGCGCAGTTCCGATGTGCCCGAGCCTTCGCTGAAGCCGACCGCTTCGGCGTCGGCCTTGGTGGCGGCGGACACAACCCGGCGAACCTGCGCCCAGTGCGCGGCGCCGAGGCACATGATGCAGGGCTCGCAGGAGGTGAACAGCGTCACGTCCCCCGCCAGCCTCCCCGCCGCCATCGTCAGCGCCACCGTCTCGGCGTGCAATACCGGATTGCCCGTCGCCTGGGCCAGGTTCACGCCCACGCCGATCACCTCGCCCGTGGCGTTGTCCCGCACGCACGCGCCGAACGGACCGCCCGTCCCGCGCGCGACATTTTCGCTCGCCGCGAGGATCGCAAGCTGCATGCACGCCGCGTCGCTCACCGGCGCCGCCGGCAACGATAAAACCGCCAGCCAGTCCGGCAGCCGGATCTCGACGCCTGTCACGAACCGGGACTCGGCCATGCTGAAACTCCTTAGACCTTATCCAATAACGCGAATCGTCTCGCGCCAATCCAGATCGTTCCGCCGGGCGCGGCTGTCACATGACAGCCCTCACGCGCGCGCCACCTACTAATTGTGCCCGAATATGAACAGTTGTTGGCAACCCACTGAGAGGGCGAAAGATTTTATTTACATGGGGAATCTATGGACCTATATACATCGCGCCGGCGGACATCGGCTCGAGGCTCTGCGCCTTGATTCCACGTGGCGTCTGAACTTCCCAAGGGTCTCCATTGAAAGAGACCCGCTCCTCAAAAGAGGAGCTCCTCGACAAGAGGTGGGGTTTGGATGACGTGTGCGGGTTGAGAGGCAGACTTAACGAGTTGAAAGCCCGTACTAACGCCGGATTGGGTTCAACAATCTATCAGGGGTGTACGTGAATTGCTCACGTTTCATACGCCCCTGGACCTGGTCCGGGAACGACTCCCAGAAAAGCCGGTTGCATGCGTGCGACCGGAACGGGTGTCTATAGCGGCTTCATGGTTCAGGGATAACTTTCCGGGCGAAGTTCTTTACGCAGTAAAGGCGAACCCTTCACCGTGGGCGCTCGACGCGATGTACGCGACGGGCCTCCGCTGGTTCGACGTCGCTTCGGAAGAAGAGATCAAGCTCGTCGCCTCCCGTTATCCGGATGCGAAGATGGCGTTCATGCACCCCGTGAAATCGCGCAAGGCGATCGAGCGGGCTTACTTCGAGCATGGTGTCCGCGTCTTCTCGCTGGATTGCGAAGCCGAGCTGGAAAAGATCGTCGCCGCCACACAGCGCGCTGATGACCTCACGCTGGTCGTCCGTCTCGCCGTGAACAATGCGGACGCGATGTACGCGCTGTCGAACAAGTTCGGCGTCTCGGAGGAGAATGCTCCCGCCCTGCTGCGCAAGGCGCGCGGCTTTGCGGACAATCTCGGCGTCTCCTTCCACGTCGGTTCGCAGTGCATGAACCCCTCGGCCTATCGCGACGCGATGGAGCTGGCCTCGCGGATCATCCGTGAAGCGGGCGTCATCCTCGATGTCGTTGATGTGGGCGGCGGCTTCCCGTCGGCCTACCCGGGCATGACGCCTCCCGACCTTGAGCTCTACGTCAAGGTCATCAAGGAGGTGTTCGAGGAAATGCCGGTCGCGATGAACGCCCAGCTGTGGTGCGAACCCGGCCGCGCGCTTGTCGCCGAGTCGAGCTCCATCCTTGCCCGCGTCGAGCTGGTGAAGGACGGTGCGCTGCACATCAACGATGGCAGCTACGGCAACCTGTTCGACGCTGCGCACTGCAAGTGGCCCTTCCCCGTGAAGGCTCACCGCCCCGACGGCGAATTCGAAGGCGAGACCCACGGCTTCAAGCTGTACGGCCCCACCTGCGACTCGCTGGATGCGATGGAAGGACCCTTCGTCCTCCCCGCCGACATCCGCGAAGGCGACTACATCGAGATCGGCATGCTCGGCGCCTATGGCGTCGCCATGCAGACGCGGTTCAACGGCTTTGGCGAGACCGAAACCATCGGTGTGCGCGACCTGCCCTGGACCTCGATGTACGGCCCGCTCGTCGTCGAGAAACCCGCGCGCCGCGTCGGCCGCAAGGCTCCGCGCCGTCTGAAGGTCGTGCAGTAGAAAATCTGTAACAAATGGAAGCGCGGGCCGAATGAACCCCGGTCCGCGCTTCTGCTATTTAAATTCCTCCGCACACTGCTATATCCCCGCCAAACCAGGCTGGCCGTCGCCCTTCTGACGTCCTCTCCTCTGGAGTCATTTTGCTATGGCCACGAAATCAACCGCCAAGGCAGCGCCGGTCAAAGCCGTCGCGAAGAAGCGCAACAACACCAAGGCCCAGCTGCTCGGCAAAACGGTCGAGCACATCGACATCACGTCGTTCGACGCGCGCCCGATCATCGACTCGATGCGCAAGATGTCGTTCTCCTCGCGTGACACCGCGCGCGCCGCCGACATCTTCAACATGGCGCTGAAGGAAAAGGGCTGCTCGACCTGGCTGATCCTCGCCGGCTCCACCTCGGCGGGCGGCTGCATGCACGTCTACCGTGACATGGTGAAGTTCGGCATGATCGACGCCATCGTCGCCACCGGCGCCTCGATCGTCGACATGGATTTCTTCGAAGCCCTCGGCTTCAAGCACTATCAGGCCGCTGGTTCCGTGGACGACAACGTCCTGCGCGAGAACTATATCGACCGGATCTACGACACCTATATCGACGAAGAAGAACTGCAGGCGTGCGACCACACGATCCTCGAGATCGCGAACTCGCTGGAGCCGCGCGGTTATTCCTCACGTGAATTCATCCATGAAATGGGCAAGTGGCTGGCCGACGGCAACGCTAAGAAAAAAGGCTCGCTGATCCAGACCGCGTATGAAGAAGGCGTGCCGATCTTCTGCCCCGCCTTCGTCGACTCGTCAGCCGGCTTCGGTCTGGTGAAACACCAGAAGGAGCGCGCCAAGGCCAAGAAGCCGTACATGATGCTCGACGCCATCGCGGACTTCCGCGAGCTGACCGACATCAAGATCGCGGCGGGCACCACCGGCCTGTTCATGGTCGGCGGTGGCGTACCGAAGAACTTCGCGCAGGACACGGTCGTCTGCGCCGAGATTCTCGGTGTCGAAGCCGAGGTTCACAAATATGCGGTGCAGATCACTGTCGCTGATGTGCGCGACGGCGCCTGCTCGTCGTCCACGCTGAAAGAAGCCGCCTCGTGGGGCAAGGTGTCGACCACGCATGAACAGATGGTCTTCGCCGAAGCCACCACCGTCGTGCCGCTGATCGGTTCCGACGTGTACCACCGCGGCGCCTGGAAGAACCGCAAGAAGCCCCGCTGGGCCAAGCTGTTCGAATAGTCTCCGGACCGCCGGGCCCCCGCCCGGCAGTCGCTGCGAAGCAGCGAATACATCAAAGCCCGCCCCCAACAGGGCGGGCTTTTTTTGCGCCTGCAACGACACACAG
>JAVBYB010000378.1 GCA_030824255.1 bacterium | reverse complement strand
AGCGTCGACGTGCAGACAACAGCTTTCAGCTTCCCTTCAGCCATTGCCGCCTCGACGCGCCGACGTTGCTCCAGGTCAAGCGAGCCATGGTGAAGCGCTATCGGCAGCGCATCCTCATTCACGCGCCACAACTCCTGAAACGTCATCTCAGCCTGGCTTCGCGTGTTCACGAACACCAGCGACATCCTGGCCGCCTTGATGGCGGCATAGACCTCCTTGATGTTGTGACGCCCCGAATGGCCCGACCACGGGATGCGCGCCTCGGAATCCAGCACATCGATGTTGGCCTGGGCGCCGCCCTGATGCCGGATGATCGGCGTATCCGGGCCCAGCCATCGCGCCAGTTCATCAGGATCACGCACGGTGGCCGACAGTCCGATATGCCGCGCAGTCGGCGCCCATTGGCGGATGGCGGCAAGAGCCAGTGCAAGCAGGTCGCCGCGCTTTGTCTGCGCGATCGCATGTACCTCGTCCACGATCACGGCGCGCAGGTCGCCAAAAAAGCGGCCCGCATGTTCGGAAGCGATCAGCAACGCCAGCTGTTCAGGGGTCGTCAGCAGGATATCCGGCGGCTTCGCCCGCTGCCGCTGTCGCCGCGACTGCGGCGTATCCCCCGTCCGCGTGTCCAGCGTGATGTCGAGCTGCATCTCCTCCACCGGCCGCATCAGGTTGCGCGCAACATCGGTCGCCAGCGCCTTCAGCGGAGAAACATAGAGCGTATGAAGCGCTGGATGCACACGCGGCGGCGTACCCGCCAGCTCGATCAGGCTTGGCAGGAACCCCGCCAGTGTCTTGCCGCCCCCGGTGGGCGCAATCACAAGGCCGCCAACGCCGCGCCGGGCTGACTCGATCAGCCCGGCCTGATGTGACCGCAACTCCCAACCGCGCATGCCGAACCACTCCGCAAAGCGCGGCGGCAGCAGGCTCAAGGCTTTCTGATCATCGGCCATTCGCATCGAACATAGGCGCGTGGCGCCGACTGGTTAAGTCGCCGCGCTCGCTTGTTAACGCTTTGTTGGCCATGAGCGGCCAAAGTATCGTTCCATGACCGTATCTATTCGCGCCTCGCTGCTACTCAGCGCGTTTGCCATGGCAGCACTCACTGCGGCCTTTGCCGCCCCTGGCGATACGCCGGAAGACGGCAAGGCCAAGCCGGCTCACCCAACCCATTGGACATATGGCGGCGAAGAGGGCCCGGAACACTGGGCCGACCTGAGCCCCGAAAACCGCCCCTGCGCCGCCGGCCTGCAGCAATCGCCCGTCGAACTTTCTGGCGCGATGTCTGCTGATGCGCCTGCGCCCGTCCCGCACTGGATACCCGCCAACAGTACGACCGTCGCTAACAACGGCCACACATTACAGGTCAACATCCCGACCGGCGGCAGCATCACACTTGAAGGAAAATCATACGCTCTGAAGCAATTCCACTTCCACCATCCGTCCGAACACACGGTAGACGGCAAGGCCTTCCCGCTTGAAGTCCACCTCGTTCACGCCGCTTCCGACGGCGATCTCGCCGTGGTCGGCGTGTTGTTCGAGGAAGGCGCCGCCAATCCGGCGCTTGACCCGATCTGGGCGACCGCACCAATCAAGGAAGGGGAAGCCAGAATCAACGCGCAGATTGACCCCTATCGCTTTCTGCCGCCGGTTGTTGGGGTCTATCGCTATGAAGGCTCCCTCACCACGCCGCCGTGCTCAGAGACTGTCCACTGGACTGTCATGGCCACGCCCGCGACCGCCTCGGCCAGCCAGCTGGCGGCGTTTGCTTCGCTGTTCCCCTGGAATGCGCGGCCGGTTCAGCCGCTCAACCGACGCTACGTGCTCAAGACGTCCGGCTGAGGCGCCAGCGCGACGCGCGCCACAACCAAGGCGCCGACGCGAGCACGATAACGCCAAACAGCGTCAGCCCGATCAACACCCAGTTGAACGTGTATTCAAAGGTAGGAAACTGGGTCCAGTTGACCGACAGCGTCACGATCATCGTCGCAACGCCCATTGCGACGCCCGCGCGTGGTCGCGTCAGCATTAACCAGAACACCACGAAGTCGACCGCGCAAACGCCGAACCAGAACCACACTGCCCATGCCGGCGCCGGACCATGGTAGAAAAGGCTCCCATTCAGCCAGAGCCAGGCAAAATGGGATACAGCGCCAAACACGAAGCCCCAGGCAAGCACGACGCGAACACGGTCAGCGGCGTTCATGCCACTGCGCCAGGCCACCGCCATCTCGCCCAACCACCTCACGCGAGCAGTTTCCTCAGCCGCGCATAGTCGACCTTGGAGTTGTGCCGCTTGTCCATCGGCACGTTCTTCAGCAGCACGACCTCGATATCGCCCAGGGCCTTCGCGCGTGCGCCCATGTCTGCCAGATTCAGATTGTCCCCTGCCAGCGCCAGCCGGCCTGCCAGCAACCCCGCCTGCCTCACCCCGGGCCAGCTCAACGCCGCCGTCTCGACTGCAAACGGAAACAAGCCGTCGCGCGCCGCATCGCTCCGCCCCAACAACCACAGCCGACCCTGCTCATCCATCCGCGCCGCATCGCCCGTCCGATGCCACAGCTTCCCGTTGCGGATCAGCTTCGTTGAGCCATCATCCGCAGGGTTCAGATAGCAGCGATTGACGTGCGGTCCGGCCACATGGACTTCATGATCCCGAAGACAGACCTCGATCTCGGAAATGGGACGCCCCGCCAGCAGTCCGCCTCCCTCCGCCATCGTCAGCCAATCCTCATCCGAGATATCCCGTAGCTCAAGATGCGAGATCGGCTCGGCCTCGGTCGATCCATACACCCCATGCACAGCCGCGTTCGGCGCAGCTTTCGCGACCTCCCGCAGCAGGTTTGGGAAAACCGGACCACCCCCGGTGAACACCGCCTCGATCTGCGGCATCGCCGAAGCTCCTTCGGCAATCCGCGCAACCACAGCAGGCGGCGCAACAATGCGGTTCACGTTGTGTCGCGCAATCTGCGCCCGCAGCTCCGCGCCATCCAATTGCGCCGGTCGCGTCAGCTTGCCCGCCGGAATGACGCTCGTGGCGCCGGCCGCCAGATTGGACAGGATGAACACCGGCAGCGAAATCAGGTCGATGTCGCCCGGTTTGGTCTGTCGCAGGTTCTCCAACAGCGTGTGCTGCAACATCAGAAAGTCCGCCGAACGTACAATCCCCTTCGGCCGCCCCGTGGAACCCGACGTGAAGGTAATCAGCGCCGGCGCATCTCCGGGAAGGTGCATGAGCGGTTCGTCGTACACCGCGTCATCATCGAAATCCTGCAGAAGCCGGAGCCTGCGCAACTCTGGAAACGCCAGCCGCAAGACATACCCTATACCAGCGGTGACAATCGCCTTCGGCTGCGCCGCTTCAACCGAAATGCGAAGTCCCTTCAGCCCCGCCGCAGGTTCCGGAAACATCGCGACAGCGCCAAGCCTGAAGATCGCCAGCAGCGTCTCGTAAAGCTCAACCGATACGCCTCGGGCGATCAGCACAACATCGCCCGCCCCAAGGCCCGCATGACGATATGCCGTCGCTCTCACAGCCGATGCACGCGATAGCTGCGCATATGTCACTATCCGTCCGGTCGGGGTGATGATCGCCGGAGCCGCTGGACGCGCTGCGGCCTGTGAGAGAAATGTCTCGATCAGGTTCAAAGCGCCGCGCCCCACAGCGCATAGCGCCGAAAAATCCTTCCGCCCGTATTGTCGCTGTGCTTCGTCGAAAGATTGCTCTCATGCATCAGGGCATGGATTACGTCCTTGAACCCTTTCGCCTGGGCACGTGCGTGAAACGCATTCGCCATCATGGATCCACCACCCTTCGTGCGAGAAGCATAGGTCTTCAGGATCACTGTCTTCGTGCCCGGTCCTTCCGCAAGATTGGGCACGGCGAACAGGAAGCCCTTCAAATCCCCTGCCTCATTCTCAACCAGCAGCACAAGCTCCGGATCGATCGCCTTCAACACCGGGCGATAGCTCGCCAGGAATGGTTCAAGCGTTATCGGCTGGTAGAAATGGTTCGCCGCGAACGCTTCGAGCGACAGCGCATGCACACGGGTCAGTTCATCTTCAGCGCGCGCCAGATCGAAATCACGCAGCCGCAAACCGGACGGCGCCTCCGTTATGCTTTCCAACACGGCTGCCGGGCGCACGGCCGAAACATAGCGCGACACGACTCGCAAACCTGCTTGGTCGAACGCATCCACATAATGTGATGGATTGGCAGGCTCCATGAGGAAAGGAGCGCGGCCATCGCTCTCGATCACCAATCGGTGCGTGCCCCATGTGTTGCCGTCCATGGGGCCCAGCACAGCGCCAAAACCCTCGGCCTTCAACAAAGCCATCGCGTCCTTGATAGCCTGCGCGCCCGCGGCTGCATCATCGCAGGCAAACTCTCCAAGCGCTGCAGTCCGCGCTCCACCAAGCGGGGGCGCGTCACGAAACAGTCGCAGGCTTGCGCCCGGAACCCGGATCAGGTCGGTCATGGTGGCGACAACGGCAAAACCAGCAAGCCCAGGGTCATGCAAAGGCCGCCAAGAACCATCCACGGCCTGTCATAGTCGCGGCGACGCAGGAACCACCCCGCGAACGCCGCCACGATGATCGCGACCAGGCCGATTAGCGTGAAGAACAATGCGGCTTCGGTCTGCCCCTCCGCCCAGTAGGTGCGGATCGACATCGCGCCCCAGGCGATCATCACGGCAACGCCAGCACGCCACGCGTTTTTTGCGAAGCGCGCCGCAATCCCGGCAGCCAGCGCAGCGAAGGACAGGTTGAAACTATGAATCGTATCCATGCTCGCGATGTGGCTCACCACAAAATAGAACAAAGCAATAGCCAGGATCACCAACAACAGGTTCAGCGCGTCGTGCGGCGGCCGCTCCGGCTT
>JAVBYB010000552.1 GCA_030824255.1 bacterium | reverse complement strand
CTCCTTTCTTGCGGATGATGACCAGCACATCGCCGGTGTCCTCACAGCGGAACTCGGTCGCGATCGGCATGAGATTGGCGGGCTCCAGCGTTTCTTCCCTGCTCCAGATTACAAAGCGTCCATTGCGGATCTCGAAATTGTACTGGTGGAACCCGGCATAGGACTCACGCTCCGCCTCGTTCGGGTGATGGCGCAGCACGACATGGCCGCCGACGCGCACGATCTTGAGCATCTCCACGATGCCCCGGAGCGGATCGAAGGAGTGATCCAGCGCATTGCGGCAATGCGCAATGTCGAACGTGGACGGCTCGAAGAAGGCCGACAGTTCCTCGACCACGGCAAATTCGGTTCGGACAGGGGGGTAAGCCCCAAACTCGTCGGACAGGCCCGCATACTGCTGGGCGAGCGGATCGCAGGCGCGCAGCAGGACATCCGCGCCCGGCATGGTCTTGCCAACATTGCTGGCCGGCCCCGAACCGACGTCCAGGATGCGTACGCTCGGCCGGCTCGACGTCTGCGCCAGCTCAACCAGGGTTTGTTCCAGCGGCAGGCCGGGATCGAAACGCTGGGCATAGTCTTCCGGCCAGCTCAGCCCTTTCGTGGCGAACCAGTCACGCCAGAAGTCCACCTCATACCGGAAGCCTTCCGACCAGTTCCGAAGCTGCGCATGAAGCTTGTCGGACGGTGGACGCTCTGGAACTCCAACCATCCCCATCCTCACGCAAACTCGGTCGGTCTAGGATGACGCTTTATCCGGGGTCCTCCCGCCGGACAAGCCAGCGATGCCGGGAACTGCACATCCCACTCAGCCGCATGCAGCGGGCTGGCGCCACACATACAGGTTACCCCTGATAAATGCCCCGCGGGCGCGGACCTCGCGCAGGCGGATCAGATGCTTGCCAAACGCCATTGCGCCGTTGAAATAGGGCCTTCACAGGCGCTTCCTCGCGCAATTGGGTCAGATTTCATGGGGCAAATCAACAAAAGCGACTGGATCGCCCGCGTCGCCCCTGACCGGACCTTTGCGGATGTCGGCGGGCTGTGGGGCACGGTCAACGAGATGACCTCGGTCGCGCTGCAGGCCGGGGCTGCGCATGCCGCCATGATTGATATCCAGCCGCCCGGCAACACCTGGTGGCACGCCTTCGACGAGCGCATGGCAAGCCTGGGCCTGTCCAATTATTCCTGCCTTCACGCCGATGCGACCCGCGACGGCTTTCGCGAACGGGCCGGCGTCTATGACGTGGTCTACTGTTCCGACGTCATCTACCACCTTCCCGACCCGCTTTCGCTTCTCCTGAACCTACGCGGCATCACGCACGAACACATGATCCTCACGAGCATGTACGTGCCCGAAGTGATCAGCAACGAGGCCGGTGAAATCGACCTTCGCGGCGGCGGCGCGATTCTGGCGCATGCGATGGTCGACAAGACCAAGCGTGAGGTGATGCAGCGATACTTCGACAAGATGGGGCTTCAGGTCGCCGGGATTTCCCTGCCGTTGAACGAGCCGCTGGTTCTGGAAGATGGCAGCGGGAATACCTCGCCCTGGTGGTGGCTAATGACCCCTGCCCTCCTGCGGTCAATGCTGGAGATCGCCGGGTTCGACGTGATTGAAGAAGGAGACAGCTGGGCCGAGCGCTCACGGTCTTTTCTCTGCAAGGTCAAATCTGGCTGAGGCTGACGAAGCGCGGCCATGGGAAGGGACTTATGGAACTGACAATTGGACTGTGCGATCCGGCGAGTGATTCCGTCGCCGGGCTTGAGCCCCTTCCGGGGGTTCAGCTTCGCCGTGTCGTGAAGTTCGCTGACAATGCCCTGTGGCGCATGCCGGTGGATGGCAACGAAGCGCCCTCGCATTCAACGCCGAGCGAGTATGTCTGCCTTGCAGCCACGACGACGGAAGGCGCCGCGCTGGCAAACCGTATCGCCGCGGATGTCGCGGCTGCGACCGGGATCGAGCTGCCTGTCGCGGATCTCGTGGAGATGACAAAGCCGAACCGCCGCAAGGCTGTCTACGATCTCTGTGTTCGCGCCCTGGCCGGTCGCGCCACGCGCGCCGAGCGCCGGGTGGGTCAGCTTGCCGAAGCGCTTGCGACGCTTCGCCGGGAGCACGAGTCGATCCTGCAACGCTTTGCCGAGATCGAGGCCGGCGTGGTGCTGCAGGGACATCAGCCCGTGCAGACGCTTTGCGCGCAGAAGGATGTCGAGGCGTTTGCTGAGCTTGGCGAGACGGCGCGCCTCGGCCGCCATGCCGCGCTCGACCTGCCATTCGGGACGCTGGGTCTTTACCTTCTGAGCCTGTTCATCGACGCGGAGAATGCTGAAGGCGCCCTCGATATCAGTATCGAAACGCGTGGCGCACCCCGCGCGCTGGCGCGATGGACACATGAATTCCGGAATGACAAGGCCGCATGGCAGACCTGGACCCGCCAGCTGGCGCTTACGGAGGCTTATTCCGCCGCGCGCCTGGTTCTTACATTCAAGGGGAAGGGATCCATCCGTATCGGCATGGGATCGCATCATCCTGCACGGCGCGTGTGGCTTGTGGGCGCGAACGGACAGACGGAACAGCGTCATATTGCGATGCGTGCGCTCGCGACGACGCCTGGCTTGCGAGCGCCCGAGAGCGCCGCCTCCGGCGGTAACGTCAAACGGCTGTGGGACATCGAAAGCGCGGTTCAGATCGCTCCGAGCTCCGACGACATACCGGCGTTGGTGAGCAGCGCTCCTGAAGGCGGCGTGATGGTGACACCAGTGATGGGTATGGTGACGGCAGCCGGGCTTGGCCAGGTCATGCCCAAGGGCGCGACCGCCGTTCGCGCCATGGGCGTTGTCGCCCACGCCGATGGACCGCTCGTCGATTTCGCGCTGCTTGCCGGCAATGCGGACACGATCAGGGACATGATCGAGACGGACCAGCTTGAACTGAGCGACGGATTCCCTGGCTGGGTCACCGGCGCAGCACTGTCGCCAGTGCTGCTTGCGCTTGTGCTGCCGCACGCAGCGACGGGCGAGGAAGAGCTGGTCCTGCTGACGCGGATTTCCGCCGAGAGCACGCATGACTGGTGCGCCCGCGCCATCTTCCGCGATGTTCAGATCCTGATGGATCAGGAGATCCGGCATGCCGGATGACCAGCACGGCGCGCAGGTGCGCCGATCCGGCGCCGACCTGATCTTCGTTCCACCCTCGGTCGGAATCGTCATTCCGGTGTATCGCCACACGATGCTGGTCGCGGAAGCCGTGCTGAGCGCGATCGAGCAATCGCTTCGCCCGGCGCCGCACATCGTCATCGTGGATGACGGGTGCGATTTTCCCGAAACATCCGAAATCTGCCGCGGCCTTGCCGCTGCACACCCGGAACGCGTCAGCTATCTTCGCCGGCGCAATGGCGGCCTCTCCGCGGCGCGCAACACGGGCATCGACTATCTGCTGGGCTGCTTTCCATCCTTGCGGGCGATCTATTTCCTCGATGCGGACAATCGCCTGCGCCACGACGCAATGGAGGGGGCGCTTCGCCAACTTGAGCGTTCGCCGGCGACGGGTTGGGTCTATCCCAATCTTTCCATGTTCGGCGTTGCCGCCGAACACGACTATGGCGGGCCATACTCTCACCTGATCCAGCGGGCCATGAATCCGAGCGAGGCCGGCAGCCTCGTGCGGGCCGATGTGTTCCGGCAAGGCCTCCGCTTCGATGAGACGATGCGGAACGGCTATGAAGACTGGTCCTTCTTCCTGTCCTTGTCGGAACGCGGATGGCGAGGCGAACACCTCGACGATTTCGGCCTGCTGTACCGCAAGCGCGGCGAGAGCATGCTGACAGACTCGACGCGCATGCATGGCGAACTTGAGCAATTCATTCGCCGCAAGCACAAGCGCGCGTTCTCGCTCCGCACGCTGCTGGGCCTCGAACAGGAGGAGGCGCCGCGCTACGCCATCTATATCGCGGACAGGGGCGAGTTCGTCTTCACGACAGACCCGCGCATTCAATCTGAGCGCGTGAACGGGACGGAGTTTGCGCGGCGCTACTGGGATGCGCAGTCCGAGCCAAACCGTGCGTTCTTTCCGCCCTTCCTTGTGACGACAACCGATCAGGCGCTGAACGAACTGAATGCGCGGGGCCTTCTGCCCTCAGTGTTCTGGCGGCTCGAGATGGGGCTGAATGCGTGCGCCTTCACCTTCCTGGAGATTGATCCCGCGCAGTCGAAGAGTGTTACGCTCTCCGGCCCGGCATCGGTTGACGAGGACAATAGCAGCCACCTGCGGGCGCACATCGCGATGACGCGCCAGACTCTCGTGCGCGAGATGGTGACCGATAAGCAGACGACCTGGTCCGATACGCTGACGACGCCATGGCCGGCGCCGCCCGTGCATACGTTCAACCTGCGCACGCCGCTTTCGACGGAAAACCTGCCGCCGCCCGCCATCGCGCACGCCATCGGGCACATGCTCTCGCTGCTGCGGCGATCGCATTGGCGCGAGGGCGTTGGCCTGCGGCTCTCCACGCGCAGCCCCGGCATCATGCCGAGATGGTTTTCCTATGACGCGCTTCGCAAGTCGGCCGGTGCGCCTGACGCCGCTGTGTTCCCCGTTGTGGCATCGCAGAAGGAGCGCCATGTCGGCTTTCTGCTTCCGCTTTTTGCATTCGGCGGCGTTGAGAAGTCAGCCGGGGAAGCCGCGCGCGTCTTTCGCGAGCGGGGATGGATTCCACACCTGTTCGTGGGACCGGACACGTCGGCACGACTGCCGGACTCGCTCGCGAATGTATTCGAGACGACGACGCTGATCGGCAGCGATGTGATCGGAAGCTGGGATTCAACGTCCAGCTATCTCGGCACGCCCATGCCCAGCGCGGCGCGTACGCCCGACCAGCAGCCCA
>JAVBYB010000077.1 GCA_030824255.1 bacterium | reverse complement strand
TCCGCCACGCCATAGGCCGCCGCAATCTCCGCCGGTGTCTGCACCGTGAACACATGCACGCCCGGCGGCACGACAGACTTGATCCCGGCATAGAGATCGGAATGGATCACCACGGCCTTCGCGCCCGAGTTTTCCAGAATGTAGCGCGCCTCTTCCGGCGTCGCGTGCCAGTTCACCGGCGTCGGATAGACGCCGAGAATACCCGCCGCCATGCTCGCCTCGAAGAATGGGAAATCGTTGCGCAGGAACAGCGCGATGATGTCGCCCGGCTTCACGCCGATGCTGTCCAGCCCCGTCGCCGCGCGCGCCGCGCGCAGGCCCAGCTGTTCGGTGCTCAGGCGGCGTTCGCCGCTGACGATCTCACCCAAGACGCATCTCCCAATCCCTGCTTTTCAGGCGGCCCGGCTGATCCGGGCTCTGTCTGTATTCAGTCGCTGCAGTCAGTGTCTCGCGCTGAACCTCACGCCCAGCTTGCGGATCGCATGCACGAAATTGTTCGGCGCGATGTCGATCTCACCCGTCCATTCAACGTCTGGCATCCGCGTCAGCAGCTGGCGATACGCCTCTTCCAGCTGGATCTGCGCCACGCGCTTGCCGAGGCACACATGCGGGCCATAGCCGAAAGCCACATGCTTGTTCGCGTTCGCCCGCGTCACATCCAGCTGGTCCGGGTTCTCGAACACCGCCGGATCGCGATTGGCAGCGCCGTAATACATCACCACCTTCTCGCCTGCCGCGACCTTCTGGTCAGCGATCATGGCGTCCTGCAACGCCGTCCGCCGCATATAGATCACCGGGCTCACCATGCGGATGAACTCGTCGGCCGCATTGCCCAGCAGGTTTGGCTCCGCGATCAGCTTCGCTTTCTGGTCGGGAAACTCCGTCAGCAGCTTCATCGCGCCAGACAGCGTGTTGCGCGTTGTGTCATTCCCCGCAAACACGATCAGCAGCCAGGAGCCGTCGAGATATTCGTCGCTCAGCAATTCACCATCTACCTGCGCCCGCGCGATCGCACTCATCAGGTCGTTCTGCGGATCGTCGCGCCGCTTGTGCAGCATGTGCTGCCCATAGGCGAACATCTCTTCGACATTGTTGTTGAAGTCGGCAACGAACTGCATCAGCTCAAGGCTCGGCGTCACAGGCGCTGCGGCCTGCTCCGCCGCCAGATTCTGCGCCATCTCCAGATAATGCATCCAGTGCAGGAACTTCGCGCGATCCGCCTCCGGCACGCCAAGTATTTCACACAGCGTGTAAAGCGGCAGTTGCGCTGAGAAATTCTCGACGAGGTCGCATTCTCCTTTGGCCGCCATTCCATCGATCAACCGCGTGACTTCCGCCTTCACCCGATCCGTCAGACCGCGCAGGTAAGCAGGCGTGAAGAACGGCATATGCTCGCGGCGCAGCTGCATGTGATGCGGCGCATCGAGATTGATCATCGTGTCCTGAGACGCCCGTCCCAGCAGCATATGCCCCATGCCAGGCTTCGGCGTATTCATCAGGATGCCGCCGCGCTGCGAGGAGAACGTCGCCGGGTCGCCATTCACGCGCATGACATCCGCATGGCGTGACACAACCCAGAAGCCCGGCCACCCGTCCGGCTCCGGATGCCAGCAGACCGGCGCCGCTGTGCGCAGCTTAGTAAACGTGTCGAACGGCTGTCCTTGCGTAAAGAACTTGCCATCGTTGAGGGTAAGCCCCTCCAGTCGTGGATAGGCCTCCGGATAGGTTGGGCCGGGAATGCCCTCAACGGCTGTCTGGCTGATCAACTGCACGCACTGACTCCGCCAACTTCGATGTTGGCGTGGACGTTGCGCGGCTGCAGACTAACGCGCAAGTCATGCCGTGGCGTCAGCGGCGCATCACTTCATGTGAAAGTTTTGCACGGACGTTTCTCGGCGCTCTGCTCATCAAGCTCCAGGCGCCGCTCCATCCCGCTCGTCTCGACGTTCGTCGAGATGAACGAAACAGTGCACCTCAAATCTCAGAGCGAGAACTGCTCGCGCAGAATGCGCTCGTCGAGACCATGCCCTTCATCGAACAGCATCGTCATCGGCTTGGCGCGATCTTCGCGAATGGCGACATGCACCACATCGCGGACTTCCTGCGTATCTGCCGAAGCAGACACCGCGCGCCGCTCGTCTTCCTGGACTTCGATCTCAACACGCGCATCATGGCGCAGCAGGGCGCCCCGCCAACGGCGCGGACGGAAAGGCGAGATCGGCGTCAGCGCCAGCAGGTTCGCCCCGATCGGCAGGATCGGACCATGCGCCGAAAGATTGTACGCGGTGGATCCAGCTGGCGTCGACACCAGCACACCGTCTGCCGACAGCTCGGCCAGCCGCTCACGCCCGTCCACGATAATCCGCAGCCGCGCCGTCTGCGACGTCTGCCGCAGCAACGAAATCTCGTTGATCGCCGTCAGCACTGATTTGGTTCCGTCCACGCGGGTCGCCGTCATCTCCAGCGGGTGGATCACCACCTTGGTTGCCGCATTCACCCGCTCAGGCAGCCGGTCCTCATCATACTCGTTCATCAGGAAGCCCACCGTGCCCCGGTGCATCCCGTAAACCGGCAGACGGTCGGCTGACCGCTCGCGCAGCGTGTCGAGCATCAGCCCGTCCCCGCCCAGCGCCACCACCACGTCCGCCTTGTCCAGCCCCGCCTGCCCATAGCGGCGCGACATGGCTTCCAGCGCAAGCCGCGCCTCCGGCTTCATCGAAGCCGTGAAATGAATTCTGGGGTCGGCGCTCATGTCGGCTCCCGTTGCGGCGCCCAGCTATACAGGCAATTTTGCAAATGACGACAGAATGACTTTGCGGTCTGGGCGCCATAAGCTGCACCCGAGAGGAGAATTTCCATGGCCGATGACCTCAAACCCCTCAGCGTCAAGGATCGCTGCAGCGCCGAGGAATGGAAAACCCGCGTGGAGCTTGCCGCCCTGTACCGGCTGGTCGCCCTTTACGGGTGGGACGACATGATCTTCACCCACATTTCCGCCCGCGTGCCCGGCCCGGAACACCACTTCCTCATCAACCCCTACGGTTACTTCTTCAACGAGATCACGGCCTCCTGCCTCGTGAAGGTCGATCTCGACGGCAATATCGTCGAGCCGACGGACTACATGATCAATCCGGCGGGCTTCACCATCCACTCCGCGATTCACGCCGCGCGCGAAGACGCGAAGTTTGTCCTGCACGTCCACACCGACGCTGGCATCGCGGTCGCCTCCACGAAGGAAGGCCTCCTGCCGATCAGCCAGCACGCGCTGATCGTCCTGCCGAACCTCGCCTACCACGACTATGAAGGCATCGCCCTTGACCTCGACGAGCGCGAGCGTCTGGTCGCGGACCTCGGCGACAGGAACGCGCTCATGCTCTGGAACCACGGCACGCTGTCCGTCGGCCCCACCGCCGCCCATTGCTGGACCACCATCTTCTTCCTCGAGCGCGCCTGCCAGATCCAGGTCATGGCCTCCGCACAGGGCCGCGAACACCTGCGTATCGCGCCGCAGCACGCCATCGAAACCGTGGCGCAGCAGCAGGCGATGGCCTCGGGCATCGGCGCGATGCTGTCCTGGCCGGGCTGCATCCGCAAGCTCGACCGCGAGTCACCGGGCTACGACACATAAGCAGCAGACTGTTGGGGGACTGAATGGTTGGGGGACGTACGCTCCTGCGAGGGGCGCTCTTGCTTGTCACGGGTGGCGCAGCCGCGCCCGCCGCCGAAGCCAGCGCATGGGCGCTCGCCGAAGGCGTGCAGCAGACCTTCGCCACCGTCTCGCGCGAGACCGGAGACTTCGGCCAGTCCTGGCGCGCCGATGACTATGTCGAGCTCGGCCTCGGCGACGGCTGGGCGCTCAACACCAAGATCGAAACCAACATCCGCATCAACGACCTCTATGACGACCGCTCCGGCTTCCGCGTCGGCCTCCTGAAAGCCTTCGCGCTGGGCGAGCGCGCCAGCTTTTCCGTGCAGGCCTCCCTCCTCGCCGGAGAATCGCTCGACGGCGTGGAATGCGAGGGCGAAGGCTGGGAAGGCCGCGCCGCCCTGGGCACATCCTTCTCCCTCGCCGGCCGCGAGGGCTATGTGAATCTCGAGGCCGGCCGCCGCTTCCGGGGCGACTGCGAGCGTGGCGTGGTTGAACTCGCCACCGGCCTCGAATTCGCGACCAACTGGTCGATGGAGCTCAAGGCCTGGCAGGACGGCCCCTCCAGCACCGGCTCCGCCAAGGCCGAAATCGCTGTCAGCCACAATTTCGGCCCCCTGGCCGTTGGCGTCGGCTGGCGCGAGGAAATCTCGGGCAATTTCGCGGAAAAAGGCTGGCTGCTCAGCGCCCGCGGACAGTTCTGACCCCGCCGCCGTCTGACCCCGATTTCATCGCTGTCATTCCCCTGTTGGGATCGGGTCAGCCGTTTGTTAAGATTCGTAACAACAGTGTGCAATGAAGGTGACGAGTCGGCTGTCGCCGCCGTCGACAGGGCTGGGAAATGTCCAAGCAGAAACCCATTGAGGTGATCACGCCTCCCAACGCGCTGAAGGCCAAGGTCGGCGGCGCCTTGCCCGCGCTTGACCAGAAAGCCATCGCCCGCGCCGAAGCCGCGCTGGAAAAGATGTCCGGCCAGTTCGCTGACTGGATCCAGGAAGAACTCGCCCGCCTGCTCGAAGCCTGGGCCGACTACGAAAAAGCGCCCGGCACCCACGCCTCCCGCAACGAACTCCATCGCCGCAGCCACGATCTCAAGGGCCTCGCCCCCACCTACGGATACCCGCTGGTCGGCCGCATCTGCGCGTCGCTCTGCAAGCTCACCGGCGATGAGCACGGCGAGATCCAGGCCCCGGACAAGCTGCTGAAAGCCCACGTCGATGCGGTAAACGCCGCCGTCGTCGGCAAG
>JAVBYB010000419.1 GCA_030824255.1 bacterium | reverse complement strand
TTCCCACGCGTTACTCACCCGTCTGCCACTCCCCTTGCGGGGCGTTCGACTTGCATGTGTTAAGCCTGCCGCCAGCGTTCGTTCTGAGCCAGAATCAAACTCTCAAGTTGAGGTTCGATCCCGACGAAACCTCATCCGTAATGGATGTGGTCGCTGCAAAGCATTTGCGTATATTTGACGGGAAACCCGTTCACACTAAGACCAACTCACGTTGGCCCGTATAAACTGGCTTTCCTTTAGATAAACGCAAACCGTCGATGTCGATGGGTCATCATCCCAGGCCGAAGCCTGATCTGAGAACCCGGCAAGCAACACCGCCGCCCGCGTTTCTCTTCCACTCACAATGTCAAACATCTCGCGAATTCAAGGCCTTGGGCCTCTTCTCCGCCGCTTCCGTTGTGGCCGTGTCGGCCGCCCCGTCTGCGAGAGGGCGGGGTATAAGACCCAGTCCTCTTTCCCGTCAACCGTCTTTTTTCAACTTTTTTCAGCGACCCGAAGGAGACCGAAAACTTCGAAAAAAGAGCCGACGATTTTGCCCTCGGGCCCATTGCGGGGCCCGCGTTCAAGACCGTCAGGTCGGCGGGAGGAGGCGATATACGCTCGGCCTCCCGGCCACGCAAGGCCTTTTTGACTAAGAATGCGGAAATTACGTGTTTTCCACAGGACGCCCTCGCCCACCACACGAGAGGCCAAAAATCACGGATTCTCGGAATCTTTTGATCGTCGAAGCGGCGCCAACACGCATGGTTGGCCCGCTTTTTGGGCTTTTTGTGACAGGGGCTACGCAACGTCATGCCCTTGAGCCTGTGAGCAACACGAGAATTCCGCTGCTCCAGGCCCCTGCTTTGAGCTGGCCAGAACGTCGCACAACAGAGAATCCCGGCTTTACGCGCTCCCCTGCCCTGCCCGCCACAAACCTGCAGATCGTGGATTTAAGGCTGGATATACGAGCGGATTGCGCTGACTTCGGCGTCCGCCTCGGCAATTCGCCACTTAACGAGGTCGCCGATCGACACCACGCCCATCATTCGAGCCCCTTCCACGATGGGCAAATGGCGGATTCTGCGGTCGGTCATCATCGCCATGGCGGATTCGATCGAATCTCCCGGTTTTGCCGTGACGACAGAGCGGGTCATCACATCTCCGACCGTGCAGACGAGGGCCGCAGCCCCGATTCTGGCGATATTCCTTACAATATCGCGCTCGGAGATGACGCCGATGACGCCGCCGCCCTCGTTGAGGATGACCATTGCGCCCACCCGACGCTTGTCGAGCAGCTCGGCGCACTCCTTGAGAGTTGCCGATTCCGCGATCGAATAGACCTGCCCGCCCTTATCCTTGAGAAGTTGCTCCAGGATCATCACAGACCTCCTGCCTTTTTGTCGTTTGATCCCGAGGGTGTGGCAGGCTGCCGCAGGTTTCAACTGCGACAGAGGCCGGAATCGCCAATTTATTGGCTCCGGAAGCGCAACAGAGCGGATCTAGGCGCGATCAAGGGCGCAGAATCGGGCGAGCGGGCTCGTCTGCCCCGCCAGAATTCCCGCCAGCAGCTCCGCCGCGAGCGCGGAAAACGTGATTCCGTTGCCGCCATAGCCATAGGCCGCCAGGCAATCCGGCTTTCCGGGCACCGGACCGATGAAAGGCAGCGAATCCTCGGTCTGTCCAAACGCGCCCGACCACGCGAACTCGGCTTCCGCGCCTCTGAGCCTTGGGAATCGCCCCTCTGCCGCTGCGTGAAGCTCAGTCATCTTCGCCGGCGTAAGCGAACCGCGCCGCGTATCGTCGACGCCCTCCTCGTCCGCACCGCCAACCACCACGCGGCCGTCCGCCGTGCGGCGCATATAAAGGTATGGGTCCGACGCCTCCCACACGAGTGCAGAATTCCGCCAGGGCTCGACTGAGCGGGGCGGCGTCGCGAAGGCCCATGTGGAGACGATCTTGTGGCGCGCGCCCGGCACGAACTCCGGCATCTCATATCCATTCGCCAGCAACAGCTTGCCGGCGCGGATGATGTCGCCCTCGCGCGTCTCGATGGACACGCCATCGCGCAGGGTTTCGTAAACCATCGCGGTCGCGGGCCAGATGATGCGCGCGCCGCGTGACTGCGCCACGGCAAGCAATCCGCGCGTCAGCTTCACGGGGTCGACTTCGGCCGAAAACGGATAGAGCAACGCGTTGCCGCCAACAAAGCCCCAACTCGCCAGCGCCTCTTCGTTGAGACAGACGCCATCAATGCCAGTGCGCGCGCGCAGCCTGTGCTCTTCACGCAGATCCGCTTCATCGAGCTTGTTGCCTGCGAGATAGAGCGAAGGCCTGAACGCGAAATCGCAGTCGATCCTTAACCCTGACGCCAGCTCGCCGATCGCCATCACCTGCTTGCGACACGCGGTTGAGATTTGCGCCGTCGCTTCGAATCCGAGCCGGTTTTCAAGCTCCAGCAGACTCGAATCCAGTTCCCACAGCAGCATCGCGGTGCTCGCCGCGGTAGAGCCAGACGCCGGCGCGTGCCGATCAAGCAGCACAACCCGGTAACCATCGCGCGTCAGGCGTTCCGCAAGGAAAGCGCCTGTAATTCCCGCGCCGATAATGGCGATATCGGTCTGCAACACTTCAGCGCGCCCACGCACACGTGGGGAGTCAGAGGGCGTCTGCCAGACGGAATTGCCGTCACGCAGGCGCATTGCACCGTCATCAAGTCTGGTCATGTGAATGGTCCGGGCTGTCAGGCAACAACGCCAATCCCGCCTGCGCGTTGCGTGCCCTTCGCCTGTATCAGCACGGCACGCTTTCCCGTTCCGCACGTCCGTTTGCGTCATTTCACGCCGGAATTGCAGGCATTTTCCCGCGTGAGGAGAGCCCCAAGAACGGGTGTTCGCCAGCTGCACGTAACTGGCACACCGGTTGCAAACCACTCGTTCAATTCAACCAGCGGGATACATCCAGCGATGTCCTTCAAGAGAAAAGGCCCCGGCGTCTTCCTGTCGACGGTGATCGGCACGCTCGCCGGCGCTGCAATCGTCGGCGGCGCCGTGGTCATCTTCACGCTTCCGGCTCTCGCGCAGGGCAACTCCGCCGCGCAGGTCTCCGGCGAGTTCGAACGCCCCTTCGGTTATGGCTACGGCCAGGAACAGGCCGCCTTCGACGCCAACACACGCGACGCCTCCGGCAACCGCGTCATCCTCGATGGCCGCATCATGACGGGGATGGACCAGTCCTCCCTCTCCACATCATCGGCTTCGGCGGGTGCATGGGCCCAGGCCTCCGCCGGCGCCGGCTTCTCCTCGGGCACGGCCATCGGCAACCAGCTGAACGTCATCACCCAGGGCAACTGGAACACGGTCATCGTCAACGCGACGCAGACCAACACCGGCAATCAGACCACGCAGTCCACCGCGCTGAACGGAAAGATAGATCTGCAATGATCACGCGCTTCAAACTTCTCCTTGCTGCTGTCGGCGCTCTCGCCGCCACGGGTTGCGTCACGCCCTACGCCGGCGCCAACGGCCTCTATGCAAGCCCGATCGGCGACGCACCGGTCACCGCGAACCCCACGCCCTACTCCACGGCGCTGGTCTGCATGGCCAACTACGCCCGCGCCACGAACAAGCCGACGCCGCGCATCGCCGTGGGCCGCGTGCTCGACTACACCGGCAAGGAAGACCTCGAAGGCGGCCGCAAGGTCACGCAAGGCGCATCCCTGATGGCGATCTCCGCCTTCGCGAAGGCCGGCGCTCACCTGGTCGAGCGTTTCGACACGTCAGTCTCCGAACTCGAACTGAAATACGCCAACAACCGCCTTATCGGCGCTGACGGCCCTGCCGACTCCGAATTCCGCCAGATCATGGCCGGCGAAATCCCCGGCTCCGACTTCTACTTCGTCGGCGGCATCACTGAGCTCAACTCGAACATCCGCTCGATCGGCGTGGACGCTTTCATCGGCGACATCGACGCCACCGACATGAAAGGCCGCGCCGGCTTCAAGCTCTTCGTCATCAATGTCGGTGTCGACCTGCGCCTGGTGAACACCAAGACCCTCGTCGTCGAGGACGTCATCTCCTACCAGAAGCAGATCGTCGGCCGCGAAATCTCCGCCGGCATCTTCGACTTCGCCAACGGCAACATCTTCGATGTCGGTGTCGGCGAACGCGCCATGGAGCCGATCCAGCTGGCCGTCCGCTCCACCATCGAACGCGCAGTCCTCGAGATGACCGCGAATCTCTACGGCGTCCCGAACGCCGACCCGTGCGGCGCTCTCGCCAACGAAGCCGCCAGCATGAACCTGCCGGAATCGGTCACGGGCTTCGCTGTCGCCCAGCATGACGGCACGCTCGTCTCCGACGGCGACACCCGCGCCGATCCGAACCGCTTCCACGTCAATCGCGACGCGGACGTCAAAGCCGCCCTCCGCGGCCGCAAGTCCTGATCGCACACGTCCTGATCCTGAACGCCAGAAGCGCGAAAGTCCGCCTCATGTCGCTGATCGCCCGCCTAGTCTCCGCCGCTGGCCTCGCAGTCATCCTGGCCGCCCCGGCCATGGCGCAGTCCACGGCCCTGAACGGCCAGCTCAACTGGGGCGATGTGGTGTCCGACATCAACGTCGTCCTTCCCCAGGGGGCGCAGTCCGCCGCCGCCATCTCGACGTCGGCCGGCAACTCTGTCTCCGGCGCCAACATTACGGGCGGCCTCGACGCTGAGTCCGAACAGACCAACTCCGGCACGACCCTCGCCTACGCAACGCTCGAAGGCGGCGACGTGCGCGAAGCCTCCGCGATGGCCACCGCCCAGTCGAACGCCATCCAGGCGCAAACCGTCGGCGGCCCTCTCAATCTCACGGCCACGCAGACTGCGAACGGCGGCGACGTTCTCGCCCGCGCCCGCGTCAACATCGGGAACGCGC
>JAVBYB010000041.1 GCA_030824255.1 bacterium | reverse complement strand
GATGTAAAGACCGTCTGCCTCGCTGGTGATGGCGCCGGCATGTATACGGTGCAGTCGCTCTGGACGATGGCGCGCGAAAATCTCGACGTGCTTACCATCGTTTTCGTGAACCACGCCTATCGCATCCTGAAGATCGAACTGGCCCGCACCGGCGCCGGCAATCCCGGTCCTGCGGCGGATGGCATGCTCAGCCTCGGCAACCCGGAGATAGACTGGGTGAAGCTGGCCGAAAGCATGGGCGTCGCGGCCGAAGCCGTCTCCACCTGCGATGGCTTCAATGATGCGCTCCGGCGCGCCGTCGCCATGAAGGGCCCGCGCCTGATCGCCTGCATGATTCCGTAGAATTTACTGCGCCGCGTTGCTTGATGTCCGTGTATCGACCACGCGCGCAACCTCGCGCGCGAGCGCCGCTATGTCGATCGGCTTGCCAGACACGCCCTCGAAGCCCGCTGCGAGATAGGCTGACAGGTCGCTCGGCGACAGCTTGGCGGTCAGCGCGATCGCCGGCGTTGCGCGGTTGAGGCATTGAGGGTCCTCACGTATCTGCAGAAGCGTTTCGATGCCATCCATCTCCGGCATCACGATATCCATCAGCAGCAGGTCGAACGGCTGTATCCCACAGAGGTCAATGGCCTCGGCGCCAGATGCGGCCAGTGATACCTTGAACCCGATCTGGCCAAGCAGCAGCTCGGCGATCCTGCGATTGTTCTCGTTATCGTCAACGCAGAGAATATGAATGCCAGACCCGCCTGTTTCGACAGCAATGGTCTGGCTTGGCTCCAGCTTCGCAGCGCCGGCAAGATCCGCCGCCAGCGTAAGACGGAAATGCGAGCCGTTGCCCTCGGCGGGTTCCAGCGTGAGATCGCCACCCATCATGCGCGCCAGCCTGCGCGAAATGAACAGGCCAAGCCCGGCGCCGCCGCGGCTGGAGTCGCCCCGCGCCTGCTCGAAGGCTGCAAAAATCCGATCCGCTTCCACCGGTGGGATGCCGGGTCCGGTGTCGCGTACGCTGATCGTTGCCTGCATTCGTCCATCCGGCGCCGGCTGCAGCAACAGATGCGCGCTCACGCTGCCTGTGTCGGTAAACTTGATGGCGTTCGACAGAAGATTGCCGACGATCTGGCGAATGCGCCCCGCATCGAGCATGAGTTCGCCATTGCCGCCGGCCTCGCAGGTGACGGAAAGCGACAGGCCCTTTTCCGACGCCTGCGGCCCCCAGAACTCCACGGCGCGTGTAACAAGGCTTGCAAGGTCGGTCGGCGAGAGTGCGATCTCCAGCTTGCCCGCATCGATACGGGAGACATCGAGCAGGTCGCTGACAATCGCGAGCAGGCCATGGCCCGCTTCGTCGATCAGGTCGATCATCTCGATGGCTTCAGGCTCGCTCGGCCCCCGCTTCAGCAGCTCGACCGAACCAAGAATGGCGTTCAGCGGCGTGCGCACCTCATGGCTCATCACGGCGATGAAGTCGGATTTTGCCTTGTTGGCGGCGCGAGCCTGGTCGCGACCCGCGCGCAGGGCTTCCTCGGCAACCTTGATGAAATTGATATCCTGCAGCGATCCGGACATGCGCATGCTGCCATCAGGGTTCATCGAGTAACGCGCTCGCGTGGAGAACCAGCGATAACCACGTGTCCGCGTCAGCAGCCTGAAGTCGACCCTTATGCGCGACAGCCGCTCACGTCCTGTAGCGAAGGCCTCGCGCAGCGGCGTGATGTCGTCTGGATGCGCAAACCTGCCGAGGTCCATGAAGATCGCGTTGAATTCCTCGCCAGAGTAACCCGTCACCGCCTGGAAGCTGTCCGATACGATGAAGCGTTGTGCATTGACGTCCGGCACATCCCACAGGCCCACGCGCGCGGCTTCCAGCGCAACGCGCGCACGGCTGGCGCTTTCATGAATGGCGTCATTCGCCTGGCGCAGCTGCTCAAGCGTGTAGTCGCGCGCCAGCATCGAAATCCAGGCAAGGCCGGCAAGGCCCAGCGTTGAGGCAAGGAGAGCGACAAAGATCACGATGAAGTAGGCGCGGGTCGTGTACGTCGTCGGATTGCCAATCCATCCCATCGTGGCGGAGATGCATATGACCGTGACCAGCACGCTCAGCGCCAGCGTCAGCGGTCGCATCTTTGGTCGCTGATAAAGCGCCGCCACCCCGCCCAGTGAAGGCATGCTCAACATGATAGGCGCCAGAACGCCGCCATGGTCCACAGCAAGGACTGCGATCGAAACCAGTGTCAGTACGATCAGCCAGTCGAGGGCGATGCGCGGGTCCCGGCGGGCGCGCAGCATGAAGAAGCCGATGAAGTTCGCGACCGCGTTGATCAGCGCAAGAATGTGCGCCTCGGTGTGAGACGGGTTGAGCGTGAGCGTGCCGAAGAGACTCAGCGTCCACCCCATGCTCGCGGCAAGTCCCATATACGCCGTCGCCACCTGACGCGGGGCGTCCGGCACATCGCCAAGATGGAAAATGTCGGAATAGAACTGCCGGCGAAGATTGCCGGTCAGCAATGCATAGAGGACGGCGCTTGCGCTTCCCAGTGTCTTGGCGGGCAAGGGCGGCGCTGGCGGCAAGCGCAACAAGGGGGTGGGCTGGAGGTCGATGGGAGAGCATCCGGACTGGTGTTAGCAACCTGGCATCGATTATTTACGATCTGCTTGATCCGCCCGACCCTAGTTCAGATAGCTCCGGGCTATGGCTTCGGAGAGCTCCCGCCCACGGCGCGCGATGCCGGCTTCCACCGCTGTCATCCCCGGCGTGCAGGACCCGCTATCCCTGTTCTGCCCGCGATATCCCCGGTTGAAGGCATCCGTAAGCGCCGCCCGACGCGGGCCGCCGCCCTCGAATGCCATGAGGTTGAGCATGTAGCTCCGCCAGGTCGAATCCTGGTCGCCATTGCACAGCGTCCGCACGGCATGCGCCCGGCCCAGCGTCTCGGCCAGCTCGGCCACCATGCCGATCGGCGCCTCCCGCGGCGGTTCCACGGGCTCTTCCGGATCCTGCGCGAAGGCCGGAGCGGTAAAAGCTGCAATGAAGGCCGCCAGGGCAAGCGCGCGAAGACTCATGCCGGCACTCTAGCCGTGCCCGCAGCCCAACGCAAAAGCTGGCGACAGGCTTGCCTTTTGCCCGGCAATGGGCCTGAACGGGCCTCCACGCGGGCGTGGCGGAACTGGTAGACGCACCAGACTTAAAATCTGTTGGGCCGCAAGGCCCGTGCCGGTTCGACCCCGGCCGCCCGTACCAGCCTTCGCCCTGATGGGCTTGGGCTCGGCAAGCCAGCTTCAGCTCAGATTGATCACGTCGACGAGGTCGCCTGTTGTGGCGGCTAGCGCCTTGATGGGGCGGCGGATAAGGGCGTTGGCAGTGAGGAAGGGGGAGAGCATGGAGGAGTCCTGGTTTTCCGCGGCCTTCACATGGGCGCGGCCTTCAGCATCGAGGGTGAGGACGGCGCGCAGGTATTCCTCGCGGTTGCCGGCGGCGGGGAGCGGCGTCGCGGTGTGCGCGCGCCGGTTTGCGCGATCGTTGGGCGCGGCGCAGGTCAGGCAGAGAATCAGCGGCCGCAGGAAAAGCTGCGCGGTGACCATGGCGGCGGCGGGGTTGCCGGGGAGGCCGAGGACGAGGGTGTTGGGTTTGGCGGAGAACCAGGTGGGCTTGCCTGGCTTCACGGCGACCTTCTCGAACACTGGCGCGAAACCCTCTGCCGCGAACGCTGAGCGGACGACATCATAGTCGCCGACCGAGGCGCCGCCGATCGAGACGATGACGTCGCAGGATTCCGAGAGGCGCTTGCGGACATCCGCCTCATCGTCGCGTGACACGCCGAGATCGAGGGCGACTGCGCCCCAGCGGCGGATGAGCGCGAGGAGGGCGGGCTGGATCGAGTTGACGATCTGGCCGGGCTGCAGCGTGGCGCCGGGCTCGACCAGTTCATCGCCGTTGGCGAGCACGCCGATGCGCGGCGCTTTCCGAACCACCACCCTGCCGACATTGCCGGCGGCAGCCAGCGAGATCGCGCCTTCGCTCATCACATGGCCGGCGGGAACGAGAACCGCGCCCGCACGAAAATCCATGCCGACGCGGCGGATGTTTTCGGGCTTTGGCTGTTCGAAGGTGACGGTGACGGTCTCGCCGTCGCGCTTTGTGTCTTCCTGGATGAGGATGTGGTCGGCGCCCGGCGGAATGTATGCGCCGGTAAAGATGCGAATGGCTTCGCCGGGATTGAGCTTGCCGTCGAAAGGCTGGCCCGCGCGCGATTCACCGGTCACGCGAAGGTTGGCGCCCAGCTTCATCTCGGCATGGCGCACGGCATAGCCATCCATCGCCGAGACGTCCGCCGGCGGTTGTGAAACGCGAGCGGTGACGGGATCGGCGAGGATGCGGCCGTGGGCGGCGGCGAGGGCCACGGTTTCGGGCGGCATAAGACGCGCCGCAGCCTGTTCGGCGATCAGGGCGAGGGCCTGTTCGACGGTGGCCATGCGGATCATCGGCTGTCCTTTGCGTTATCTTTGTTGCACAATAGCGGGCCAAACGAGGATGACCATGGCCGACAAGCTGACCCATATCGACGCCGACGGGCGCGCCCGCATGGTGGACGTTTCCGACAAGGCGGCGACCAAGCGCATCGCCAAGGCGGAAGGCCGCGTGCTGATGTCTGCTGTGGCGCTTGACCTGGCGCGCTCGAAAGGCGGCAAGGGCGATGTGCGGGCAACTGCGGAGATCGCGGGCGTGATGGCGGCGAAGAAGACGTCGGACTTGATCCCGATGTGTCATCCGCTGGCGCTGTCGAGCGTGAAGGTGCGGGTGGATGAGCTGGCCGATGGGTCCGGGATTGGCGTCGTTGCCGAGGTGGTGACGACGGGGCCGACGGGCGTTGAGATGGAGGCGCTGACGGCTGTGTCAGTCGCGTGCCTCACGATCTACGACATGCTGAAG
>JAVBYB010000400.1 GCA_030824255.1 bacterium | reverse complement strand
CCCGTCGCTTCGCGCCGAGGGAGGACGGAAGCCCGACGCCTGGCCGGATCTGGTTCTGATCGATGGCGGGCTGGGGCAGTTGTCGGCGGCGAAGGAGGCGATCGAGTTGGTTGGCTTCAAGCCTGGCGAGCTGAACCTCGTCGCCATCGCCAAGGGGCCCGACCGGAATGCTGGGCGGGAGCAGTTCTTCCGGCCGGGTCGCGCGCCGTTCCAGCTGCCGCCCAACGATCCAGCGCTGTATTATCTGCAACGCCTTCGCGACGAGGCGCACCGCTGGGCAATTGGCGCGCACAGGGCAAAGCGCGCGGCCGCGATTTCGGGACAGAACCCGCTGGACGAAATCACGGGCGTGGGCCAGCGGCGGAAGAAGGCCCTGCTCAACCGTTTCGGTTCGGCCAAGGGCGTGAGCCGCGCGACGGTGGCGGACCTGCAGACCGTGGAAGGCGTCAACGCTGCGCTGGCGCAACGGATCTACGATCACTTCCAGGGGGAGTGAGATGGCCGACGACAGGCAAGTGCGCAGGGCCGACGCCACGCGCGTGATGCTGGCATCGCACGACCCGGCCTGGATCGTCATGGCGGAGGCGGAGGCCGCGCGTCTTGCGCCGGCCGTGGGCGAAACGCTGGTCGCCGTGCATCATATCGGATCGACCGCCATTGCGGGCATTGCGGCCAAGCCGATCGTCGACCTGATGCCCGTCGTGCGCAGCCTTGACGCGCTGGAGGCGCGGCGCAGACAGATCGAGGCGCTGGGCTATATGTGGCGCGGCGAATTCGGCATTCGGGGCGGCGCTATTGCGTGCTGGAGCAAGACGGGCGGCGGCTGTTCCACGTGCATTTCCATCGGAACGGAAACGACCTGATCGCGACGCAGCTGGCGTTTCGCGACTATCTCCGTGCGTACAGCAAGGAGGCGCTGGCGTATGAAGCCGTCAAGCAAGCGGCCGCGTCTGCGCATCCGGAAAACTCGCTGGCCTACAACGATCACAAGTCAGACTGGATACGCGCCTGCCAGCAGCGCGCGAAGGCGTGGGCTGACAGCCGCTAGACCTGCTTTGCCCCAGTTGCGCCGCGATATGACCATGCCACATTCAGGGCGCATTCATGGGCGAAGCGGCATTCCTTCAGCATCCGCTCCGCTGTCGGGGGATACATGCTTCGACCCTTGCTGTTCTCGCTTGCCGTTCTCGCCGCCGGCGCAGCGCCCGTGATGGCGCAGACGGGCGCCAACACGGCGAGCGCCAGCAGCGTGTCGCCCCGCCCTGCCATTCCCGCGCCGCCGCAGAAAACGAAGGGCGTGGCCATCACGCATCTTGAGACATTCACGCGCGGCTTCATGTCGGTGCAGACGCAGTATACCGGCAACCTGATCACCGACACGCTGGCGGCCGCGTTGCAGCGATCGCGCGACAATGTACGTCCGCAGTCGAAGCCGATTCCGGAGGAAGTGAAGCGGGAACTGATCCCGTTCTATTCGGAAGAATTCCTTGAAGGCATCAACTACACCATCGGCGACACAAGCGAGGCGGGCCTTGCCGGTTTCGCGATCCGCAACGGTAATGCGGCGGCAGTGACGCTGATCGATACCATCGTGTTCAAGGACGAGAAATATCTCTCCAGCCTCGCCCTATGGGCGCATGAACTGCATCACATCGAGCAGTACAAGGACTGGGGCCTGGGCGGCTTTGCCCAGCGCTATGCCTTCAGCTGGAAGGATGTGGAAGCGGAGGCCGGCGCGCGGGCCAACGCCTATGTGGAGTGGTATCGCGAGCGCAAGGCCGCCAACTAAGCCGCCGCTTTCCAAGCCTCGCGATTTACCGGATGGTCGCTCCCGCACGGGAGACACACATCATCATGGCTGAAGCGATCATCGACCCAGACCTGCCGATCATCGATCCGCACCACCACCTGTGGGATCGGCGGCCGGTGATGCACCTGATCCCGCCGCCGGTGCATCCGTTCGATCACATCAGTTATCGCAAGGGGCATTACCTGCTCGACCAGCTGCTGGAGGACACCGGCAGCGGGCACAATATCGTGGCGACGGTCTATCTGGAGTGCCGCTCGATGTATCGCGCGGAGGGACCGGCCGAGATGAAGCCGGTGGGCGAGACGGAGTTCGTCAATGGCGTTGCCGCGATGGCGGCGAGCGGGCTGTATGGCAAGACGCTGGCGTGCGCTGGCATCGTCTCGACGGCGGAGCTGTTGCTGGGCGCGGATGTGGGTCGCGTGCTGGATGCTCACATGGCGGCGGGTGGCGCACGATTCAAAGGTATTCGGCGCTCGACGTCGTATGATGCGGATCCCGGCGTGCTGGGGCCGCTGAACCGCAACCCACCGGGCGTGATAATGGAGCCGAAGTTCCGCGAGGGCTTTGCGGAGCTGGGCAAGCGCGGGCTGTCGTTCGATGCGTGGATGATGGAGCCGCAGCTGCCGGAACTGATCGATCTGGCGCGGCAGTTTCCGGAGACGCCGATCGTGCTGGACCATGTGGGCACGCCGCTGGGCATTGCGAGCTATGCAGGCAAACTGCCGGAACGGTTTGGGGTTTGGCGCGAGAATATCCGCGCGCTGGCGACTTGTGAGAATGTGCATGTGAAGCTGGGCGGGCTGGCCATGCCGTTCTGCAATTTCCCGTCCATGTTGTCGGAGACGCGTGCGCCGTCGGAGCAACTGGCGAAGGAATGGGGGCCGTATGTCGAGACATGCATCGAGGCGTTCGGGCCCAAGCGCGCGATGTTCGAGAGCAACTTCCCGGTGGACGAGGTGAGCTGTGATTACCCGACGTTGTGGAATGCGCTGAAGCGGATCGCGAGCGGGGCAAGTGCCGATGAGAAACGCGAGCTGTTCTTCGGGACGGCGAACAGATTTTATCGGCTGGGGCTGTAGGCGCGTTGATGGGCGTGTGAGCTCGCCCTCGTCCTTCGAGCCGGCCCTTTGGGCCTCCTCAGGATGAGGGCTTCTCTGCTGGCGCGCTCCTGGAAAGGGCGGCACCACTTCCCTTCCCTCAACCGCAGGTCCATCCTCTCCGCATCGGCGTCAGACCGGCGGGAGATGGGACATGCATTTCGAACTGCTGGAAGAGCACAGGCTGCTGCAGGATCTTGTCGCGCGGTTCGTGCGGGAGCAGCTGATCCCGCTGGAACAGAAAGTGCTGGAGCGGGACGCCAGCGGACAGGGCGCCTATCTGAGCCACGAAGAGCGCGACAGGATCGATGCGGTTTCGCGCGAGATGGGGCTGTGGGGGCTGGATGCGCCGGAGGATGTGGGCGGGGCGGACCTGCCCACGGTGGCGATGATCGGCGTCAATATCGAGATGGGGAAGACGTGCGTTCCCTACTACCTGCCGCCGGACTCGCCGAACCTGCGTATGCTGATGGCGACGGTGAATGAGGATCAGCGCGAGCGATATCTGACGCCGTATGTGCAGAAGGGAACGATATCGGCCATCGGCATTTCGGAGCCGGGCGCGGGGGCGGACCCGGCCGCGATGATCACGCGGGCGGTGCGCGAGGGCGATGAGTGGGTGATCAACGGGCGCAAGATCTGGATCAGCCGCGCGCAGGAGGCGGACTTCACGATTTTGATGGCGGTGACGGACAAGCAGAAGGGCGCGCGGGGCGGCATCAGCGCGTTTCTGGTTGATCGCGGGACGCCGGGGTTCAACGTGCTGCGGCGGATTCCGATGCTGGGCGGGCAGTTCACCTATGAGGTGGCGCTGGAAAATTGCCGCGTGCCAGCGGCGAACCTGCTCGGCGCGGAGGGACAGGGCTTTGCGCCGATGCAGGTGCGGCTCTCCACGCGGCGGCTGCAGATGGCGAGCTGGTCGATCGGTATGGCGCAGTGCGCGCTGGAGATGATGCTGGAGTATGCGCCGCAGCGCGTGGTGTTCGGCGAGCCGCTGGCCAACCGTCAGTCGGTGCAGTGGTGGATCGCGGACGCCTATACGCGCATCAAGGCGGCGACGCTGATGACGTATGAGACGGCGTGGAAGCTGGATCGCGGCGCCGATGTGCGGACGGAGATTTCCGCCGTGAAGGCCTATGCGACGGAGATGGCGTATGAGGTGCTCGACCACGCGATGCAGCTCTATGGCGCGATGGGCGTGACGAAGGAGCTGCCGCTGTCGCTGATGTCGGGCCATCTGCGCACGATGCGGATTTATGACGGCCCCACCGAGGTGCATAAGTGGGTGGTGGCGCGGAATCTGTTGGGGTTGAAGCGGTGACTGAAGTTCGCGAGAGTCGCGCAACGCTACGCTTCTTTGGTGAGGACCTCGATCCAGATGAGATCAGCCGCCTGCTCGGAAAGAAGCCAACCGTGGCCCAGCGGCGGGGCGAGATATTCAGGAACCCGGCAGGCGGCGGCGAGCGGTTGCTGAAGCGTGGAAGCTGGAGACTTCACGCAACTGACGTTTCACCCGCGAACCTCGACCGGCAGATTGATGAAATTTTGGATGGCACAACGACCGACTTTGGAATCTGGCGAGACCTGAGCGCCAAGTTTGATGCGGATGTGTTCTGCGGACTGTTTCTGGAAGACGGAGCCGGAGAGATTCCTATCTCTCCAAGGACATCCCGTCTGATTGGCGAACGAGGGCTAACGCTCGTTCTTGACATCTGGCCATCGGAGTCCGGAGCATGACCGACCGCATCAACGACATCCACATCACGCGCGATGGCTTCGTGGCGACCGTCACGATCGACAAGCCGCCGGTGAATGCGGTGAGTGTGGATCTGATGCGGGATCTGGCGGATGTGCTGGAGGGGCTGGATCGGGATGGCGTGACGCGGGCTGTCGTGCTGGCGACGGCGGGCAAGGTTTTCTGTTCGGGGGCGGATCTCACGCAGCGCGCGGATGAGATAGGGATTGCTGGCAAGGATGAGGCGGCCGGCAATCCGCTATACGATCAGGCGGTGCGGCTTTATTCGACGG
>JAVBYB010000160.1 GCA_030824255.1 bacterium | reverse complement strand
AACGCCCTCCTCGGCCTCAAGCAGATGTCGATCATCGCCACGCCGCCTGCGCGCCGCCAGCCGATACGCACACTTGCTGGCGTGTTCGATGAAGCCCAGGTTCGAACCGCGCTGCATCGCGAGAAAGACAGGGGCGGGCAGAGCTTCGTCGTCGTCCCGCGTATCCAGGACCTGCCCACGATCGCAGAAACGCTGCACCGCCTTGTGCCGGACCTGTCGCTTCGTCAGGCCCACGGCGACATGCCGGCAGCCGAGATCGACGAATCCATGGTTCGGTTCGCCAATGGCCTCGATGATGTGCTGCTTGCCACCAACATCATCGAGGCGGGCCTCGATGTGCCACGCGCCAACACGATGATCATCCTGCGCGCTGACCGCTTCGGCCTGGCGCAGCTTCACCAGTTGCGTGGCAGGGTGGGGCGCGGCAATCGTCGTGGCCATATCCTGCTCACAACGGAGCCGGGCGCGACGCTCACGGAAGCAACCCGGAAGCGCCTTCGGACGCTTGAATCGCTCGACCGTCTCGGCGCGGGCTTTGCCATCAGTGCGCGCGACCTCGATATTCGCGGCGCAGGCGATCTTGTCGGTGATGCGCAGAGCGGCCACATGAAACTGATCGGGATCGATCTCTATCAGCATCTGCTTGAGCGCGCCGTGCGTGAAGCACAGGGCGAAACGCTGGAGCGCTGGACGCCGGTTATCAATGTGGGCGTACATGGCAGCATCCCGACCGACTGGATTCCCGAAGCCGATACGCGCCTGTCGCTGTATCTGCGGCTCGCCCGTCTCACCACGCGTGACGAACTCAAGGCGTTCGAGGAAGAGCTGATCGATCGCTTTGGCAAGGAGCCGGAAGAAGCCGCTACCCTGCTGCGCCTGGCCAGCCTGCGCGGTCTTATGCGCGATGCTGGTATAGCAAAAGTGGAAGCCGGCCCGAGCGCAATTGCATTCACGCCGCGAGCGGAGCTGAGCAAGCGGGCGGCGGATGCGGCCGGAGTGGTCGTCCGGAATGGCCGCCTCATTCTTGAAGCTTCCATCAGCGCGCCAATTGAACGCCTGAAGCGCGTTGAAGAAACGCTCAGCCGTCTTCCCAAGGAGCGCAAGAAGGCCGCCTGAAGTTCAGGTCTGTCTCAGGTTAGCGTGATCGTGGCTGCGCGAGCGACAATGCTATCGCGAATGATGCTCGATTTTCGCTCGAGCGCCGTTTGATCGACGCGGGTCAGACGTCCGCTAGATTTCACGGCCCGGCCGTTCACCCAGACGCTGTCGATATCGGCCTGGCTTGCGCCGGTGACGATGCGGTCGGCGGGGGAACCAAGTTGCGGAAAACCGGGGCGATCTGTCCGCAGCAGTACAAGATCCGCACGCTTGCCACGCTTCAGCGAGCCGGTGATGTCACCATAGCCTGCGGCCTTAAGCGCATTGCCCGTCGCGAAATGCAGCGTGTCGACCGGTGTGAGCGACAGGGCCATATCGCGCCCGGTCTCTGTGCGCATCAAATTCCAATAGGCGGCGCGCATATGCTCAAAATAGTCGTGGGTAAGCGCGATGCCGACATCCAACCCGATAGCCACGTTGAGGCCAATCGCCCGTGCGCGTCCATGAACGGATGGCTTTGCATAGTTGAACTCGCCGAGAACGGTGGAACTGAGTCCCGAACCGGCGTCCCTCAGCATGCCCATCTCTTCATCGGTCATGTCGACGCCATGAGAAACGAGATAGTCGGGACCGAGTACGCCAGCCGCCTGAAGATCGCTGACGCCGCGCAGGATCGGCGCCTGCGTGCCGGCGCGCTGGTTCATATGCTGTGTCAGCAATCTCGGCTGTAGCGCACGGGCGCGGTGAAATTCCTGCACCGCGACGTCCAAGGCTTGCGCCCCAACGGATCCGGTCAGGCCAATACCGAAGGCGAGAAGACCGTCTGAACCGAAATATGTATCACGGATAGACTCCGCGTTGCGCCAGTGTCGTTCATCCGGCGGCTGGTTACGCTCCGCGACCGCCTTTGCATGCGCGTAGGTGTCGCCGCGTCCATAGTACGGGCCGTTGCGCATCTGATAGCAGAACACGCCAGCTACGCCTGAGTCCTTCAGGCCGCGCGCAGCGGCCAACTCCATCTCGTCGCCATTGGCGGCGTGCATCTGGTCGATGACCGTGGTGACGCCCGCATCGAGGCAGGCCAAGCCGCCAATGTACTGGGCGTGATGCATGTCGTCTGGATCGAAACAGAGCGCATATGTCATGTTCGCAAGACGGTCATAGCGCGAATAGCTTGGCGACATCTTGGGCAGCAGGCCATTGAGGATGGTCTGCCATACGTGCCGATGCCCATCGATCATGCCGGGCATCAGGATCATGCCGCGTGCATTGACAATGCTGGCGCCCTCAGCGGGCAGGCCACGCCCGATCTCGATGATCTTGCCGCCATCGATCAGGACATCGGTATTGAGAAGTTCGCCCTCGGACTCCATGGTGACGAGATCGGCTCCGCGGATCAGCGTGCGCGACGGCGCCGTCGTTGGAAACGTGGCGCAAGCCGAAGCGAGGGGCGCGGCGAGGGCCGACGAGAGAAGTTTCCTGCGATCAATCTGCATCGGCCGTTTCCATTTCGAAGGAAATCAGGAAGGCGAAACGGAGGGCGCCGGGGGGAAGGCGCCCTCCGCGCCGGTCAGCCGCCAGTGAACGTGATGCTGGCAGCCAAGGGTCCGTAACGCCGCTGGGCGGCTTCGACCTTCGACATCAGGTCTTCCATGTCGACGCCAACCAGCTTTCCGTTGCGCTTCTTGGCGACGCCGTTGATCCAAACGCTGTCGATGTCTTCGCGCGACGCGAAAGTGGCGATGCGATCAGCCAGCGTGCCAAGGCGGCCAAAAGCCATGCGGTTTGTCTTCACGAGAACCAGATCCGCGCGCTTGCCGACTTCGATCGTGCCGGCGACGTCGCCCAGGCGGATTGCCTTTGCGCCCAGGGCCGTAACGAAGTCCAGAACGTCCGGCGATTTGTAGCTGCTGGCGATCGCAACGCCCTCCGGCTCGAGATACAGGCTCCAGAACGCGGCGCGCGCATGCTCGAAATAGTCGTGGCTGAGCGCCATGATGACGTCGATCCCGATGCCAGTCGCAACGCCGGCCTTGCGGGCGCGGCCATGGCAGGCAGGGCCGCGGTCCTTGCTGGTCATGTATGGGAATTCGCCCATCGCCGTGGCGCAGACCATGCCGCCAGTTTCACGGAGCACCTTGAACTCGTCCTCGGTGAGACGATTGGCGTGCGAGATATGGTAATCCGCTCCGAGCAGGCCAGCGTCCGCCAGATCGAGCATCCCAGAATCGCGGAACCCCATATGGCCTGCAGGCAGGGGGCGCGGCGGCTTGTGGATGTGAGCTGCGATCATGTTGACGCCTGTGGCGCGGGCGCGGCCCCACTCTTCCTTGATAACGTCGATCCTGTCGCCGATGCCGGCCGCAGGTGCGAGACCAAGCTGGAGCACTGCCCCCGGATCCGTGAAGACATCACGCTTGAGCGCGTCAACAGTCGCCCAGTGCGTTTCGGTCGTTGTCGAAATGCGCTCGCTATGCGCCTTGCTGAGGTCGACCGTGTCGCCCGGCTTGTAGGATGATGACACGCCGAGCTGGAATGCGAACCAGCCTGCAACGCCAGAATCCTGCAATCCTTTCGCCGCTGCAATGGCGTTCTCCTGGTTGATCTGGCCGTGCGCGTAGTCGAGCACGGAGGTGACGCCGCTATCAACGCACACCAGGCCGCCGAGCAGACCCGCGAGATAGTGCTCGCCTGGATTCATCGACACGATCGTGCGCATCTTCCATTCCTGATAGCTGGAATAGGCGCCGGGGTTGGTCTTCACGAGGCGGCCGTAGTCGAGCTGCTCCCACACATGACGGTGACCGTCGGACATGCCTGGCATCAGGATCATGCCATCAGCGTCGATCACCTGCGCGCCAGCCGCAGGCAACCCTTTGCCGATTGCCGTGATCTTGCCGTTCTCGACCAGAACATCAGTCTTCAGCAATTCCTCCAGGGCGCCATTCATCGTCAGAATGTCGGCGTTTTTGATGAGTGTCTTGCCCGACCCGCCGATCAGCGCAGGGCCTTGCGTGCTTTCCTGCGGCGTTGCGCACGCGGCGAGACTGGTGGAGGCGAGTAGGGCGGAAGAGAAGCCCAGAAAATCCTTGCGCGTCAGCTTTGTCATTCAGCGTATCCTCGATGATTTCTTGATTGTCCGGCGGATCAGAAAGTTTTCGTGACGCGGCCGTAGAAGTAGCGGCCGTAGGGCTGATAGAGGTTGCCGAGATAGCCCTGCGTCGCGAGCGGAGGCGGCTCGTCCGTAAGGTTGCGGACGCCGAGGCGGAAGACCGTGTCGTCGCCGACCTCGCCCGCGAAGGTGTATTCGCCCCAGAGACCGATCGAGAGCTGGTCTTCGACTTCCCACGGCGCGCCAGAAGGATCGAGCACGGCCTTCTGGAAGACCTTGCCCGTGTACTGGCCGGTGAGACCGGCAGCGATCTGGTCGTGCTTCCACACCAGGCTGGCGTTCCACTTCACCTTCGGGTTGCCCGCGTCCTCGAGAAGGCTCGCCGCGCCGCCGATGTTCGCGCCGGCGTTGATGGTGCCGTCGGATTGCGCATCCAGCAGCTCCTGCTGGATGGGGGAGGGGCTTTGGAAGAAGTCGATGAGTTCCGAGTAGTTCACGCTGGCCGTGAAATCGCCGACCGGCAGCGGCGGCAGCGTATAGCTGAGACCCACGTCGAAGCCTTCGATCGTACGGATGTCGAGGTTGTCGTAGTCCGTGATGACCGACTGGATGAGGCCGATCGGGGCAAGGCCCGTTCCCGCCGCGAAGTCGATATCAGACTGGGTCACTGGCGCGCGGATGACGTTCGGGTTGGAGGAGCCCTGCACGCGCATCAGATAGTCCAGCGTCAGCGCGTTCTCGGCGGACAGCACGCCGATCTTG
>JAVBYB010000396.1 GCA_030824255.1 bacterium | reverse complement strand
CTGCCGGCCTGTTCCGAGCCGCAGCAGACGCAGGCCGCCCCCGCGACGGCAGGCGGACACGCTGCGCCAGGCGCTGCGCTGACGGCGAAGAAGACCGCGTTTGCAGTGTCGGACCAGGCGACCGTCGAAGGCGCCTTCACCGGCTACTGCAATTTCTATGAATTCGGCACCGGCAAGGAAGACCCTGCCCGCTATGCCAGCCGCATGACCGTGTCGCCCTGGCAGGTGACGGTGGAAGGCGAGACGGATGCGCCGGGCAAGTACGCGCTGAAGGACCTGATCGACTACGCGAAGCTGGAGGAGCGCATCTATCGCCATCGCTGCGTCGAGGCGTGGTCGATGGTGATCCCGTGGATCGGCGTGCCGATGAAGGACGTGATCGCGACGCTGAAGCCGAAGGCGACGGCGAAATACGTCCAGTTCGAAACCTATCTCAACCGGCAGGAGATGACCGGCGTCAATCGCCCGGTGCTGCAATGGCCGTATGTCGAAGGTTTGCGCATGGATGAGGCGATGAACGACCTGCCGCTGTTCGCCGTGGGCGCCTATGGCAAGGCGCTGCAGAAGCAGAACGGCGCGCCGTTGCGCACCGTGATCCCGTGGAAGTACGGCTTCAAGGCAACCAAGTCCGTTGTGAAGATCCGCTTCACTGACCGGCAGCCCGCCACGGCGTGGAACAAGTCCGCCGCCAACGAATACGGTTTCTATTCCAACGTGAACCCCAACGTCTCGCATCCGCGCTGGAGCCAGGCATCTGAGCGCGTGATCGGCGGCAAGGGCGGCTTCAACGAGCGGCGCGATACCGAGATGTTCAACGGCTATGAGAAGCAGGTGGGCGCACTCTACGCCGGCATGGACCTGAAGAAGAACTACTGATCCCCCGAAAGACGATGATGGCCCACAACGCCTACCTGCGCGCCTTCGGCAAACACTGGCTGAAGCCCCTGACGCTTGCGGCGTTGATCGCGCCGTTTGCGTGGCTGGCTTACCAGTGGGGACTGATGCTGGGCGGCCTGCCCAATGACATGGGCTGGAATGTCGGCCAGTGGACGCACCGCTATCTCGGCGACACGGCCATCCGCGTGCTGCTGGTCTCTCTGGCGATCAGCCCGATCCGCGACATTACCAAATGGGCGCCGATCGCGCTTATCCGCAGGCGCGTGGGTCTTGCGGCATTCTTCTACGCGCTGCTGCACCTGATCGCGTATTTCTGGCTCGACCGGAACTGGTCGATCCCGGGCCTGATCGAAGACGTCACGCTGCGCACCTACATCATGCTCGGCATGGCGGCGCTGACGCTGATGATCCCGCTCGCTGTGACGTCGAACAACACCTCGATCAGGAAGCTCGGCCGCAAGGTGTGGGACCGCATTCACTGGCTGGTCTTTCCGGCCGCCATTCTCGCCATCGGGCACAACCTGCTGATGGTGAAATCGATCGAGGGCGACCCGACGATACACGCCGTGATCCTTGCGCTCCTGCTCGGCTGGCGGCTTGTGCGCTGGACGATGGGCAAGCTGAAGAAGCCGGCGGAAGCCACGGCGTAGGGGGGAGGACATCGTAGGGTGCATTGAGCGAAGCGATATTCACCACCGCGCCACCTGCCCGAAGGTGGATGTCGCTTCGCTCAATCCACCCTACTTATTCGCCGCCCAGCTATCACCCTTGCGCTTGTTGCAGCCTGCATGGGCAAGCTGCAAATTCTCTGGCTCATCGCCGCCGCCCTTCACGCGCGGGCGGATGTGATCGAAAGTCGGGCGCTGTTTCTTCCACACCGTTGCGTGGGGCACGTCGAACCGGCCTTTCGGCATCGGCTTGCCGCAGATGGCGCAGCGGCCGTCCTGCTTCGCCCAGAGGTCGTGGAGGAGGCTCATGTCGCCTGACCTGAGCCTCTCAACTGATATTGGGCGGATAGATCAACATCAGGGCGTAGAATACGAGGACGCAGCCAAGCGCAAAGCATGCCGCCTCCCCGATCGTCGCCACGACCGCTGCCGTGAACGAGACTTGTTTGCCCCATGCATTCCGGATGACCGCGAGAATGAGCGCCACGACGATGAATGACGCCAAGTATGCCAGATACGGACGTTCCATGCTGACATAGAATCGCAGCGACGCCACAGCCATGGCAAGGCTCGTCAACGCCCCAACCGTGAAGGCGGCCACAAGGTTCATCCGTTGCACACCGCGGTTGGCATCTGCCGTCTCCAGAAAGCTCAGCCTTCCAGTTCCTTCGGCACAGCCCAGCCGCGTCGCGCGCAGGCGGCGAGCACTGTGTTGCGCAAGAGGCAGGCGACGGTCATCAGGCCAACACCGCCGGGCACCGGCGTGATATGGCTCGCGACCGTGCGGCATTCCTCGAAATGCGCATCGCCCACGACGCGCGTCTTGCCCTCGCCCTTCTCCGGCGCGGGAATACGGTTGATGCCGACATCGATCACCACGGCGCCCGGCTTCACCCAATCGCCGCGCACCATCTCGGGACGGCCAACGGCGGGCACTAGAATGTCTGCCGTGCGGCACAGGGCGGGCAGGTCCGCCGTCTTCGAATGGGCGATGGTGACGGTGCAGTTTTCGGCGAGGAACAGGAGCGCGGCCGGTTTGCCGACGAGGATCGAGCGGCCGATGACGACGACGTGCCTGCCGGTGAGATCATCACCCAGTGCATGCTTCGCCATGATCACGCAGCCGGTGGGCGTGCACGGCTTGAGGCCGGGCTTGCCGAGCAGCAGACGGCCGGCGGAGGCTTCGGTGAGGCCATCGACGTCCTTTGCGGCATCGATGCAGGCGAGCGCGCGGGATTCATCGAGCCCTTTCGGCAGCGGCAGTTGCAAAAGGATGCCATCGACTTCGGGATCATTGTTGAGGGCTGTGAGCTGCGCTTCGACTTCGGCCTGCGTGGCAGTGGCGGCAAGACGATGGGTGATCGAGCGCATCCCCGCCGCTTCGGTCTTTTCCCCCTTGGATTTCACATAGAGGGCCGAGGCCGGATCCTCGCCCACCAGCACCACGGCGAGGCAGGGCTTGCCGGGAAGTTTCGCTACGGCGGCGGCGGCGGCGGCGCGCACTTTTTCAGAAACGACTTTTCCGTCGATGAGTTCAGCCGGCATCGCGCACTCCCGTGAGGGCTTCAAGCGAGGCCGCTATAGACGCATCGGCGGAGATTCGCACGGTCTTGATGCGCTGCGTTTCACCCTTTTCCACCGACACGGCGGATTTGGGCACGCCCAGCGCCTTGGCCAATAGCTGTTCAATGGCGGCGTTGGCCTTGCCCTTCTCTGGCACGGCGCGGACGCGGACTTTCAGGAAAACCTGCCCGGCGGCGTCTTCGCCCTGACCCTCGATGGCGTCCCTGGAAGCGCCGGGTTGGGCGCGGACGCGGAGTTCCGCTCCGCCCGCCACCAGACGCCAGCAGGCCGTCATGGTCTTAGCGGATGGCCGGCGGCGCGGTGATCATCATGAGCAGTTGCGGGATCGCCCAGTCGCGCACGAACACGATGATGAGCAGCACCAGCACCGGCGACAGATCCAGCACGCCATTGATCGGCGGGATGATGCGGCGGATCGGTTTGCACATCGGCTCCACGATGGAGGACAGGAAACCGACGATGGCGCGGGCGTTCGGGTTGCGCATGTCGATCACGCCGAACGACACCAGCCAGCCCGCGATCACCCAGGCAAACACCAGGAAGAACAGCAGGGTGAGCAAAGGGCTCAGGAAGTAGACGTGAAGCGCGACGAGGAAGTGCATCGAGGCTGAAATCCCGGCTGGCGGACAGCTAATGGCTCTACCGGGACGACGCCGCCCCGGCAATCCGGTTATGCCGGCGAGGGGCTAAGCAAAGGAAAACAACAGCTTGGAGAGATTGGTGGAGCCGAGGGGAATCGAACCCCTGACCTCGTCATTGCGAACGACGCGCTCTCCCAACTGAGCTACGGCCCCGTTTCCGGACCCCCGGAAAGCGCCGGGGATTTGGGAGCGCGTGTGCTATTCCGGCCCAGCCCCGCCGTCAAGGATCGGACACTTGCACCCTAAAGCCGGCGTTAAACGTTACGGTGCAGGCTGCCGGCCATGCGTCACCTTCTCGCCCTCCTGCTTGCGTCCGCCATGGCTGGCCGCGCGTCCGCCGCGCCGCCGGCCGCCGCCACCAAGCCGGAGATCGACCCGGCCGCCAAGCGGATCACGGGCTCGGAGAAGTATTTCCCGACCTTCGGACTTCGGGCCTCGATCATGCGCGGATTCAAGGTCCACGGCGTGATGGCGGTGGATGCGGGGCTCGACGTGCCGAAGGAACAGACCCTCAAACTGTGCGAGGCGATCCGCCCGCGCCTGACCAGCTCGATGCGGGATGCGATCCTGAACTACGCCTCGCTGTCCTATGTGGTGGGCGAGAAGCCGGACATCGATATTCTTGCAGCACGCCTGCAGAAGGCGGTCGACCAGGTGCTGGGCAAGGGCGAGGCCAAGGTCGCACTGGCCAGCGTGATCGTGTTCGACGCCTGAGGCCGGGCCTTAACCCGCGACCTCATCCATGAACTTCGCGAGGTGGACGTCCTTGTCCGTGACGCCGTCTGAATCGTGCGTGGTCAACACGACGTCGACGCGGTTGTAGACGTTCGTCCATTCCGGATGGTGGTCCATCTGGTCAGCCTTGAGGGCGACGCGCGTCATGAAGCCGAAGGCGGCGTTGAAGTCCTTGAAGGTGAAGCGTTTCGCGAGAGCATCACGCCCGCTGAGCGCCAGCCAGCCAGACAGCTGCGCCAGCGCCTTCTCTGCTCCGATACGATCAGCCATGACGGATCCTTTCCTCGGTGATGGAACGGGTAGCACAGGCCGGGACAGCGCGCTGCCTACCCTTCGCCCGAAATGAAATAGAGCCATGTGCCGTCTTCGGCGATGCCCAGCACATAACCCGGCCATTTTCCGCCGTTACGGATCAGGTCGGCCTGCCCTTCCCCGATAAGGGCGTCGATGGCGCGGGCGTCGGCGGGTGTGATGGCCTCGCCAGGCAGCGTGGCG
>JAVBYB010000357.1 GCA_030824255.1 bacterium | reverse complement strand
ATGCCGTACTTGTTCTCAAGCCTGCGGACCGCCACGCCGATGAAGCCGTTGTCGCCAACGTAGGAAAGGCCCGCGCTCAGCGATTGGGCCTCGACGCCGGAATTCTCAAGTGTTCCGGCGACGCCCTCGCGGTCATGCGCATGGCCATGCTCAGCCTCTTCCGCCGCATGCAGGATGTCCGATTCAGCCCAGCCCGGAATTTCCAGGTCGCCCGCCTCGCGCCGCGTCCAGCTCAACACGCCGACAAAATTGCCAGCCGTGCCCGCGCCGCGCGCCGCCAGCGTCTTGCCATCGTCCGCACTGGTGTATCCGGCATAGCCCATCACGCTCACCGGCGCGTCGGGCAGCTCTTCGACGATCAGCCCGTCAATCACGTTCACGACGCCGCCCGCCGCCCCGCCGCCATAAGCAAGCGACGCCGGCCCGCGCAGAATCTCGATCCGTTCAGCGCCGAGCGGGTCACCGGTCACCGCATGGTCCGGGCTTGCCGCCGAGGCGTCGATCACGCCGATACCGTTGGTCAGGACCTGAACGCGCTCGGCGCCAAGGCCACGAATGACCGGGCGGCTCGCACCAGGGCCGAATGCGGTCGTCGACACCCCTGGTATGCCCGCCAGCGTATCGCCCAAGCCGCCAGCCATCCGCTCGATGATGTCCTGCTCAGTCAGCACGGTGGTCGATGCGATCAGCTCGTCTGTCGTCCTGGCCGGCCCGATTCCGGTGATGACCACCACATCGCTTCCTTCCGGGCGAAGCGGGGTCGAGGCCGGATCCCCGGCCTGCGCCATCGCGCCGGGCGCCGAAAGAGCCGCCGCCGCCACGCCCATCGCCAGCTTGGTCGCAAAACGCATCAGTCCACTCCACGTATGTTATACTGTAACGCTATGATACTGTATAACATCACGCAAGTGCAGAAATGACCGCGCGATGCGGTGCACTTTTTCGGGGTTTGCCGCTAAGCAAGGCGCCAGCCGCCGGAGACCCTCCACCGATGAAGCACCTGCCCAACGCGCTGACGCTTCTGCGGCTCGTGCTCGCGCCCGTGATCGTCTGGTATTTCTGGTTGGGGGCCGTCGAGCCGGGCGACCCGACCGCCGGAGACTTCACCCAGTACCTGAAGACGACCGCCTTCAACCTGACCCTTGCTGCTGTGCTGTTTGTCGTCGCCGCGCTGACCGATCTGTTCGACGGCATGGCCGCCCGCGCCTTCAATGCGCACTCGAAGTTCGGCCGCTTGATTGATCCCATTGCGGACAAGGCCATCGTCGGCCTGCCGCTGATCGTCATCGCCATCGCCATGTGGCGCAGCGGCTATCCGCTCTGGCCCGTTGTCGCCATCGCGACCGCCGTCATTGTCATCCGCGATGTATCGATGACGCTGATCCGCCTGACCGCAAAGGATGGCGAAGGCGCCCGCGTCTCCTCGCTCGCAAAGATAAAGACGGCGCTGGAACTAGTGGTCGTCGGCTCGCTGCTGATCGTCACCGCCATCGGCGCGCACCTGCAGGTGCAATACAGCATCGACAATCCTGGCGCTTTCCTCGTGCCGTTCTACGCGCAGGCATTCGAGTGGCTGTGGCTCATCGCGATCGTGATAACCGCTGCGCTCTCAGCCTGGACAGGCTTGCAGTACCTGCGCCCGAAGCCGGCCGCCTGATCCTTCACACCTGAAGCGGATCGCCAAAAACGCGATGGCCGCGCCTGCGGGGGAACAGGCGCGGCCTTAGCGGGGTAAGCGCGCTGGAGGGGGATGTCGCGCACTTACCGAGTGCGGCGGGCTTCGGCAGGAGAAGCAACTAGCCCGTCGCTCAAGTTCAATAAGACCACACGCGGATGAATGTCTGGTTAACGGAAAACGCCATTCCGGAAACCGTTGTGACGTGTTGTACAAGCACGTTTAACGATTGCGGCGAGGGGCTTACTGCCCGTCACGTTTCCGCCGCGCCTCGATCTCGCGCTCCTGCTGCTGCATCCGTTCACGCATCGAAAGCTTCGCTTCGTCGACACGCTTGTCGAGATCCCTGGCGATCTCCTTGCCCATCCTTGCGAGCGCTTCCTTCATCTGCGAAGGGCCGTTCTGCTGGACGTCGACCACCGCCTCGTGCACGCTCGGCCCAAGAAGGCGCGCGCGCTCGATACGCTCCAGCGCGCCGATCGCCCACAGCTCGTCATTCCACGTATAGCGAGAGGCGACATCGTAGGGGATACGCAGGAAACCCTGCTCGCCGAACTTCGTCCCCCAGCTGTTCTGCGCCAGCCAGCTACGATCCTCATCATCATATCCGACGATCAGCATCGTGTGCCCCGTCATCGGATGATGATCGAACGCGCCGAGATTCGGCATGCGCGCCCGGTCGTCCAGCGCGTAGTAATACTGCTTTGGAATATCGAGGCCGAACAGCACGGGCACGCCAGCGTCGAGAGACATCTTCGCTTCATCCCCGCTCGACAGGCGCGCATACTGCACGGCGTCGAACCGGCCTGCATTCTGCTGCGCCTCTTGCGACGGCATCTCCTTGAAGCGTTCGACCTGATAGGGCCACACGCGCTCCTCGCACGCGCCATAGGCCATCACGGCTGCCGTGGCGTGGTGGCACATCAAGCCCGCGTCTTCATTCTCCGCGCCCGCAAGCCTACGCCCGAAGTAGTACACGTAAAGCGGCGACAGATTGCGCTGCGGCTGCTGCGTCTTCACCATCAGGAACTCAAGCGCGCTCACTGCCGCACAGGCGTTGCACGATCCGATCTTGCCCTGGTCCTTGATCGGCGAGGTCCACTGGCGCAGGTCGGCCTTCGTGGACCGCCCACCCGCCTTGAACTCCAGCCGTGGCGCCACCACGTCCCGCGCGCCGCGCAGTGCGCCAAACCCACGATCCTCGAAACCGGACATGCCCGTCTCCCTCTACTCACACGCTAGGCGGCAACGCCCAGCGGATTGGGTCCATACTGATTATCGCCCGGCTTGCTTCCCGGCACGCCGATGACGATCGAGATGATCTGCCCGATGCTGGGGATCATCGCTGTGATCGCGAGCCAGCCATTCAGCCCCATATCGTGCAGGCGCCGGCTGGTCACTGCGATGGCCGGCACGACGCCCATCACCATCGCGATCAGAATGCCAACCGGAAACCACTGCCCGCTGGACATCAGCTCGGCGACGATCTGCTCGCCTGATCCATAGGGGTTGCTGACATAGATCTCGCCCGCCGCCACGCCCGCCGCGAGGCTTTCGGCGTCGATCATGTAGCCCACCATGGCGAGCACCATTACGGTGACCAGGATCGACCAGTATTCCATCCGCGACGCACGGCCCTTGCCGTTGGCGTAGTTCTTTGTGAAGCCGTCCTTGATCCAGCCCCAGATACGCCCGCCGCTCTTGCCGGCAACCGCGCCTGTCTGCTGAACCTGCGGCATCACGGGCTGCCCGCCCGTCAGCGGCTTCATGTTCTGCGCGATCTGGTCGATCAGCGGCTTGAAGTCCGTGTTCTGCAGCTTCTCCAGCCAGGGCGCGAACGTCGAACTCGTCTGCGTCGCATTCATCGCATCGGCCAGCGCCTTGCCGTACTCGGCCACTGTCTGCGGCCGCATGCGGGGATTGTTCGAAAGCCCCCGCTCGATCAGCTTGTCGATGGCCGCCGGCACATCGCTGCGACCGCCGCTCGGCGGCTGCCAGTGGCCCTGCGGCAGAACGCCGACGAGCAACTCGTAGAACATCACCGACAGCGAATAGAGATCCGCCGCGGGCTGCGCGGCATCCGGCGCCGTGATCTGCTCCGGCGCCATATAGCCGCGCGTACCAAGGCTTGTTGCGCCAGTATCACCTGAGCCCACAGCACGGGCCACGCCGAAGTCGAGGATCTTGAGCGTCGCGGCCTTGTCGCCCGGCTCGCCGACCAGCATCACATTCTCGGGCTTCAGATCGCGGTGAACCACGCCCGCCTTGTGCGCCGCATCCAGCCCAGCGAGAATCTCCGCGATGATGTTCGCTGCCGTCAGCATCGAGCAGTCGGTCGAGGTCTGCAGCCGCTTACGCGTCCATGCGCGCAGGCTTTGCCCCTGCAGGAATTCCATCGACATGTAGGGCTGACCGTCTGCCTCGCCCACATCGTAAACCGCCACCACGTTGGGATGACGGATGTCGCGAGACGTGACGCCCTCGCGGATAAGGCGCTGCACGGCATCCTTGCCCGCAAGCCGGTCCGCGCGGATCAGCTTCAGCGCAATCTCTTTCGACGTCAGCTTGTCCATCGCCCGATAGACAACGCCCATTCCGCCTTCGCCGATCACCTGCAACACTTCGTATCGCGCGGCGAACACATCGCCCGGCGCCAGCACGCGCGACGATCCCGGTCGCGGCGCCTTCGTCTCCATGTCGTCGATGGTGTGCAGGCCCGACAGGTCCGGCCCGGCAGGCGCAGCCGACGTCGCATCTTCCATCAGACTCCGGCCCAGCTGTTTAAGCGACTGCCCGCACTCGCCGCAGAACCGTGCATCAGCGACAACTGGGCTACCGCAATTTGGACACTTCATGTCGAGGCCCCTTCGGGAATGGCCGGCGTGCGCGTGATGGTGATCTCGTCGACCTGACCATGCGCCGACCGCATGCGAACCTGCAGGCCCAGCGCATCCGGATGTTTCGGCAGAACCTGCACAACGTCGCCATGACCAATCACGGCCAGCGCGTCGTCCGCGCCATGCCGGTGATCGCCGATCAGCACGCCCGCCGCCCCGGTCACGCGCGCGCACAGACGACCGCTCTGGATGAACAATTCAAGATGACGGCGCGAGACTGCCTGGCTCAGCTGTTCGTCCAGAGCGCCCCTGGCGTCCCGGACCAGCAGCTGCACCTGATTATCGCCGCCCTGCGCCAGCGTCTTGCCGCGCCCAAGCGCCAGCATGCTGTCCGCCGTAGTGATCGGCCCAGAGACCGGCCCACCCGCACCAAAGCCTTTCCAGACGATCCGCGCGCCGCGGTTCACCACCGCGCCCTTCAGCGGCCCGTCGGTGTAGCCGCGCACGCCATGCGC
>JAVBYB010000543.1 GCA_030824255.1 bacterium | reverse complement strand
TTCCGCGTCACCACCGGACCCTTGCCCGCGAGCCGGAAGCTCTACTCCCCCGCGCCCGGCTTGCCCCCCGAACACCCTGAAGTGCTCGTCCCCTATCGCGAGATCGCGCTGCACCCGACAGCGAAGGAGCCGCCGATCCGCGTCTACGACACCACCGGCCCCTACACCGACCCCACGGTCGCCATCGACGTGCACGAGGGCCTGCCGCCCGTCCGCGCCCCGTGGATCGCGGCGCGTGGCCACACCGAGTCCTACGCCGCCCGCCATGTGAAGCCCGAAGACAATGGCCACGTCACCGGCGACAAGCTGGTCACGCAATTCCCCCGCCTCGCCACGCCCCTGCGCGCCAAGCCCGGCAAGCGCCTCACGCAATACCAGTACGCGAAGGCCGGCATCATAACCGCCGAGATGGCCTATGTCGCGCACCGCGAAAACATCTGCCGCGAGGCGATGGCCGAAGGCGCCGAACAACGCCGCGCCGACGGCGAAGACTTCGGCGCGGAGATCCCCGCCTTCATCACCCCCGAATTCGTCCGCAGCGAGATCGCCCGCGGCCGCGCCATCATCCCCGCCAACATCAACCACCCGGAACTTGAGCCCGTCATCATCGGCCGCAACTTCCTGGTGAAGATCAACGCCAACATCGGCAACAGCGCGGTCACGTCGTCAGTCGAAGAAGAAGTCGAGAAACTCGTCTGGTCGATCCGCTGGGGCGCGGACACCGTGATGGACCTCTCCACCGGTCGCAACATCCACAACATCCGCGACTGGATCATCCGCAACTCGCCCGTCCCCATCGGCACTGTCCCGATCTACCAGGCGCTCGAGAAAGTCGGCGGCGACCCCGACAAGCTCGACTGGTTCGTCTTCAAGGACACGCTGGTCGAACAGTGCGAACAGGGCGTCGACTACTTCACCATCCACGCCGGCGTCCGCCTGCAATACATCCACCTCACCGCCAAGCGCGTCACCGGCATCGTCTCGCGCGGCGGCTCCATCATGGCGCGCTGGATGCTCAGCCGTCACAAGGAGAGCTTCCTCTACGAGAAATTCGACGAGATCTGCGATCTCATGGCGCAGTACGACGTCTCCTTCTCGCTCGGCGACGGCCTCCGCCCCGGCTCCATCGCCGACGCCAACGACGCCGCGCAATTTGCTGAACTCGACACCCTGGGCGAGCTCACCAAAGTCGCATGGGACAAGGGCTGCCAGGTGATGATCGAAGGCCCCGGCCACGTGCCGATGCACAAGATCAAGGTCAACATGGAGAAGCAGCTCAAGGTCTGCGGCGAGGCGCCGTTCTACACCCTCGGGCCGCTCACCACAGACATCGCCCCCGGCTATGATCACATCACCTCCGGCATCGGCGCCGCGATGATCGGCTGGTTCGGCACCAGCATGCTCTGCTACGTCACGCCGAAGGAACACCTCGGCCTGCCCGACCGCGACGACGTGAAAGTCGGCGTCATCACCTACAAGATCGCCGCCCACGCAGCAGACCTCGCCAAGGGACACCCCGCCGCCAAGCTACGCGACGACGCCCTCTCCCGCGCCCGCTTCGAATTCCGCTGGGAAGACCAGTTCAACCTCTCCCTCGACCCCGAAACCGCCCAGAAATTCCACGACGCCACCCTCCCCAAGGACGCCCACAAGGTCGCGCACTTCTGCTCCATGTGCGGCCCGAAATTCTGCTCGATGAAGATCACCGCCGACGTCCGCGAATACGCCGCCAAGCTGAATGACCCGACCTCACTCGGCGCCCCGTCCCCCCTGCAAGGGGGGACTACAGGGGGGTCTCTCGCCACGCGCGCCGACATCGAAAAAGGCATGGCCGACATGAGCGCGAAATTCGCGGAAGTCGGGAAGGAGCTGTATGTGAGCGAGAGCGGCGAGAAGCGCGAGGCGATTGACTAGAAACGGCCTGCGACTACTTCAAGTCGACATCTTGAGGTTGAAGGCCTCGAAAAGTTTCTTCCAGTTCTCTCGATAGGATGCTGGAATCGTGTCGACGCCCTTTTCAAGGGTCCGCGCCTTCACGCGTTTTGCCAACTCGACCTTCCATCCCTCTTCGAGCAGAACCTCATTCTGCCTAGCCCACACCTCGATCTGAGGCACAATGGGCTTTCCCACGACCAGCACATCGGCAAAATCATGCTCCGGACGCAGCCAACGATCAAATACTTCAGCAACTAGACCTGGAGGAAAAAGATCCTCGCCCTCCGCTCCGCTGAAGCCCACAAAGTCGTCTACATTTAGAACGGCTTCTTTCTCATCGACGTACAGACTAGTCTTTAGCTCTGCCTGCATCTTCAGCCCCATGGCGTCGCCATCAAGCAATATCAGTGGCAAGCGATCATCACGACCAGTCAACACCGAGGCCACAGTGCGGGACGTCTTCGTGCCGCCCCCCGGTGGAAACACTAACTCACGCTTTGGCGAGATTTCGCCAGCGCCAATCAGAAGGGACTTAATCGCGGTGAGATAAATTTGGTCGCCCCGCCCTTCAACGATGACGGGTTCGCAACCGATCAGCATGCCTTCGGAGATGCTTAGATTCAGAGCCGAGTGAACAGCGTATGCGGCGCCAAGGTTCCGGTCTTTTCCGCCGCTCTTTCGCCCTTCCTCGTACCGTAGGTTGGCGGTCGCTTTAGTCGAGCCGTCACCAGAAATGTAAACCTTCCTAGCGCGCTCCAACCTATCTGCATCGATCAGGAACGGCGAATGCGTCGAATAGAGGATCTGATTGGATTTCGAAAGGTTGTCGAAAAAGGCCGACAACAGACGCTGAGCCAGCGGATGTAGCGAGTGACCCGGTTCGTCCAGCAACAAAATAGTATCCTTGTGTGAGCCAGAACTCTCCACCAGGAACACGAGAAAGAAGCTGAGGAACCACTGAAGCCCTGTACTCCGATTTTCGAGCTTAACTTTTTCGGGGCGCAGATCGTCAGAAACCCAAATCCGGAAGTGATTGCCGTCCGCAAGAAACTGAAAGAGATAGTCGCCTTGATTCCACCATTGGCGAAATTCTCGCGTGAGTTTTGTCTCTGCGGATTGCAGTAGGATAAAACGCTCGTCCTTACTTTCGGAAACTTTTTTCACCGCGTCTGGCGTTGCGCCTTTTCCTTCGGCCACTTCTTGGCCCATGGCCAAGATCTCCTCCGGAGAGAGCCGCACAAATTTAAACAAGACCCTCAGAGTCCTGGCAACGGCGGCATCACGGCCTGACAGGTCCTCCCGCTTCAGATTCTGAACAACGTGCGGGAGGTAAATTTCCGAATCCAAATTTCCGTAGCTTGAATAGTAAACGAACTTCGGAAGTGCCGCGACCACCTTGTCTAGCACGCCCTCCACATCTTCCGGCCTTGGGGCGTCGAAGCTCTCAATCTTCTCTTCTAGCGAGTTTAACAGTTGGCGAAGCTTGGGCACCAACGTGGAGGTAGGAGCGGGTTCAGTCGGGCTTATTTGAGCAAGCCTTCCGCGCATGGCAGACAGGTAAAACTTGTTCTGACTTGTTCGCGCCCCGAGCTTCTCAATTTCGCCGCTTAATGTCCGCAGGATTTGGTCCTTGAGACCCTCCTCCTTCTTCAGCTCATCAAGCTCTTCCATCGAGGTTCGGGACGCTTCGAGTTCTCCAACGATGTCTGCTGTAGGATAAGGTTGTTGCACAGCGACTTCAGGAAAAGCTACCTTGTAGCTACCATCGAAGTGGCGTTGCACTTGAACTACTGACAACGGAGATGGGTCACCACCAACTAGTTCTGCGAGCTGTTCGCCAAGCGTCTCATCCTCGAACTCGGCGGTGATAAAGCGATAGTCACCGGGGTGAGATCTAATGTCCGCGAACATTGTAATCGGCGCGTCTTCTCGAATGACAATTTCGCCTTCGCGCGCTGGCTTGAGCTTCCAAAGAGGCAACAACAGGTTGGTCTTGCCGGACTCATTGACCCCGATCAACGCGGTGACGACTTCGGCTTCTATCCAGTCACTATCGATCACAGACCGAAAATTCTCGACGCGAAACCTTCTCAGACGCATCATGCCCCCCAAGGCCAAATGACAACTAGCCGATGAAATTAGGCTGATTCGCTGTGGATTGCTGTTTCTTGGGTCTCATTCTACGAAGCCCCCCTCAACACAGGAGGCTCACATGACCCGCAAGCATCACGAAGACGCCCCCTCCTTTCACGCCCCACACTCAGACCATGAGCAAGCGGCGTAAGGGCTTCCCCAGCGAGACGCACGTCAAGCGCGGGCGCCGCTTCATCAAGGGCGGCGAAATCGAACTCACCGAAAAGCTCGGCCGCAATGATCCCTGCCCCTGCGGTTCGCGGAGGCGGTTTCAAGGCCTGCTGCCTCACGTCCGGCCGTCATGACGGCGCCGAGCGCAAGGACTACTTTCAGGTAGCGAGACGAACGCCGGTGAGCCCGTGACCTCGTGGTTCGACGGTCGCTCCCTCCGGTCGCTGCTCACCATGAGGACACTTCGGCATGTCGGTGTCGCGCAGCCCTCATGGTGAGCAGCGGGCGAAGCCCGCGCCCGTCGAACCACGAGGGCGGGGCTCACCGGCCCATCGTCCGCAGCGCGTTATCCAACACTCACCACCCCTAGCGCCCTGATTTCAGACGCCGCGAAAAAAAGTTATCCCACACCCCCGCCACCGGCCGCACACTGCGACGCATGACACTGGCGCGATCTCACGCACATGGCCTCGCAAGCCCCTCGCCGCTTCAGCATTGGCTGAAGGCGTTGCTGTGCGCGTTCGCGGAGCTGGTGCATCACGTCGCTGCGCTGTTCGGGATGCGCGTCCGCCGTCGATCCGGTGATTGGCACACCGGAGATATGCCGGCCGCCCTGCCCCCTGCAGCACGCGACACACAGCCAGAGGACGTCCGCACCACGCCGCCTCCCCCTCAACGGGGCGAGACAGCCCGCACGCCGTTCGCCGCATCGCCCTGCGCGCGCGGGATCATCCCCGCCCGCCCTGCCGACGCCCAACCGCGCCTCGTCGCGCCCGCAGGGGCGATACA
>JAVBYB010000575.1 GCA_030824255.1 bacterium | reverse complement strand
TCCGCGAGAAACGGCAGGCCGATGGCTGCCTGCGCAAGCCATGTCAGCACCACCGCGAAGGCAAACCGCGCGCCGCCGAGCCCCGCAACCAGCAGCACCGCGAATGTCTGCATCGTCATCGGCACGGGATACATCGGCGCCGAAATCCACGACGACGCCGCGATCAGCCAGCTGCCCACGAGCACAGCCGCAAAGCGCCAGGCGACCGGTCGTTCCGCAAGGAAAGCGCGCAGGGGCGCGATGTGAAAATGCGTCATTCGGCTCTCCCCCACAGGCCAGCCCTGAAAAACGCTAGCGGAACGCATGGGAAAGGCTCCGTGCCCAGTTGCCGCATCCCGAAAAATAGGGGGTGATCCGTGATGGCGCCGTCGGCGTAAACGGCAAGGGCAAAATGTGGGGAAGCAGATGAAGCTGTGGCGGATCGCCCTTGCAGGCGCGGGAGTGCTGCTCGTGACCGGAGGCCTCTGGGCCTGCGCGCCACGCGAGATCCCGTTCGCCGAGCTGCGCCTCGACTACGGCCTGCCCGCCTCGCGCACCTTCGAGCCGTCCCCCGGCGTGAAGGTTCACTACACCGATGAAGGCCGCCGCGATGGCCGCGTCATCGTGCTGGTGCATGGCTTTGCCGCGTCAGTGCACGCATGGCGTCCGTGGACGGAGCGTCTGTCGGATACCTATCGCGTCATCGCGATCGACCTGCCCGGCCATGGCCTCACCGAAACGCCCGGCGGCTATCGCGCGACGCTGGAAGGCAATCGCGATCTGGTCGAGGCGTTGGCCGAACATCTCAAGCTTGAGCGTTTCATCCTCGCCGGCAATTCGATGGGCGGCGCCGTCTCGCTGTCTTATGCGCTGGCGCATCCGGAAAGGCTCGATGGCCTTGTTCTCGTGTGCGCCGCCGGCTGGCCCGGCAATGGCGAAGCGCGCGGCGGCCCGCCCGGCGCCTTCGCGCTTCTCGGCAATGATTTCGGCCGCTTCTTCCTGAAGCTGGTCAATCCGCGCCTCGTCGTGCCGGATGGCCTGCGCTCCGCCTATCACGACAAGGCGCTGGTCACCGAAACCGTCATCGACCGCTACACCGATCTCGCCATGGCGGAGGGCCATCGCGATGTGCTGTTGACCCAGCGCGCGCAGCCCGAGCCGCCCTGGACGCCGATGACGTTCGACGGGATCAGCACGCCCACGCTGGTGATGGTCGGCGAAAAGGATGCGCTGATCCCGCCCACCAATTCGCGCGCCCTCGCTGATGCGATACCGGGCGCCTATCTCGTCGCCTATCCGGAGGGCGGCCACCTGCCCATGGAACAGCTGCCGGACCAGACCGTGCAGCACCTTGAAGCCTTCATTGCGGGCTTGCCCAAGCGTTAAGCGCAACCAGATGGTCGGTTTATGCCCCTCGCAATTGGGCAGATGGCTGAAATAGGCAGAACTCACCACGCAATGCTCTGGCGGCATTCTGCTGGATTCTGGCATAAGCAGCCCCGAACATTGAGGAGAGCTGCATGAAGATCGGCGTCCCGAAGGAAATCAAAACCCAGGAATACCGCGTTGGCCTCACGCCAGAGAGTGTGGGCGAACTGGTGCGGGCGGGCCATCAGGTGGTGGTCGAAACGAATGCCGGCATGGGCTTGGGCGCGACTGACGCCGACTATGTGAAGGTCGGCGCGAAAATCCTTCCCGATGCGCCCGCCATCTTCGGTGAAGCCGAAATGATCGTGAAGGTGAAAGAGCCCCAGCCGGTCGAGTGCGCGATGCTGAAGCCGCACCACACGCTGTTCACCTATCTCCACCTCGCCGCCGACAAACCGCAGGCAGAGGCGCTGATGAAATCCGGCGCCACCTGCATCGCCTATGAGACCGTCACCAACGCCGCCGGCCGTCTCCCGCTGCTCCAGCCGATGAGCCAGGTCGCCGGCCGCATGTCGATCAATGTCGGCGCCTATGCCCTGATGAAGACCCAGCGCGGCCGCGGCCTGCTGCTCGGCGGCGTGCCCGGCGTGCCGCCGGCCAATGTCGTCATCCTCGGCGGCGGCGTCTCCGGCGTCCACGCAGCGGAGATGGCCATCGGCGCCCGCGCCAACGTCACCGTGTTCGACCGCTCCATGCCGCGCCTCGAAGAACTCGACGTTCAGTTCGCCGGCGCCGTCGATACGGTCTATGCAACGCAGGCCGCCATCGACCGCGCCGTCATCGAGGCAGACCTCGTCATCGGCGCCGTGCTGATCCCCGGCGCCGCCGCGCCGAAGCTCGTCACACGCGCGCATCTGAAACAGATGAAGCCCGGCTCCGTGCTGGTCGACATCTCCATCGACCAGGGCGGCTGCTTTGAAACCTCGCGCCCCACCACGCACGACGATCCGATCTACGAAGTCGACGGCATTCTGCATTACTGCGTCGCCAACATGCCCGGCGCCGTGCCGCGCACCTCCACCTACGCTCTCAACAACGTCACGCTTCCCTTCGCGCTCGACATTGCCAACAAGGGCGCGAATGCGGCGCTGAAGGCGGACCGGCATCTCGCCAACGGTCTCAACGTGGCCGATGGCAAGATCACCCACGAAGCCGTGGCGCACGATCTCGATCTGCCCTTCGCCCGGCCGGACTGGCTGACGGCCTGATGCGGCTTCGCCTTGCAGCGCTGGCGCTGGCTCTCACGGCGGCTTGCAGCAGCGAGCCGCCGCCGCCCGACATGAAGGACCCCGTGTCGGTCGCACGCGCCTTTGTCGCCGCCTACAACGCGCGGGACCTCACGCGGATGCTGCCGCTGGTGGACCAGGTGAACATGGACGCCATCAAGGAAGCCCTCACCGGCGGCCCCGCCAGCGAGGCCTGGCAGGGCATCTTCTCGCCCGAGATCGTCGCCCTGCTCGCCAGCGAGAACGGCCGCGTGGAAGGCCCGCGCTTTGAAGGCCGCGACGCCGTCGTCAAGGTCGGCGCCTCGAAGACCGGCGACGTCTTCACCGTCGAACTCGCCAAGGGCGACGACGATCACTGGATGATCGTCGAGAACTCGGTGATGAGCCTGGCGGAATTCGCGGACCTGCCAACCGAGCCACGACGCTAGCAAGCCCCGCTCACCAGCACCCCCAAAAACAAAAGGCCCGCTCGTCTGAGCGGGCCTCCTGAACTTGTCAGCCGACTGGCTCAGCGCCCGTCGCTGTCGCCGAAGTATTTGAAGAAGTCGCTGTCGGGCGAGAGCACGAAGGGCGTGCCCTGCTTGATCGAGCGGTCATACGCTTCAAGCGAACGATAGAAGGAGAAGAACTCCGGGTCCTTGTTGTAGGCGGACGCGTAAACGCGGTTGCGTTCGGCGTCGCCTTCACCGCGCAGGCGCTGGGCCTGCTGTTCGGCTTCGGCGATGATGACGCGCGCATTGGCGTCAGCCTCGGCCGTGATGGAGGCGAAGAGACCTTCACCCTCGGCGTTGTACTGGCTGACCTTTTGCTGAAGCTGCGACTTCATGCGCTCGTAGACGCGCTGGGTGTTGGCTTCCGGCAGGTCGGCCTTGCGGATGCGGACGTCGATGATCTCGACGCCGAGCGTGTTCATCTGCGCCTGCAGGGCGGCGCGGACACGTTGCATCAGCGTGGCGCGCTGTCCGGCGATGATGTCCGGCTGGCTCACCTTGCCGAGTTCGCCGCGCAGGGCGGCGGTGAAACGCTGGCCGAGCTGAGCGCGGCCATTGGTTTCGGTGGACGCCGCACGGAAGAACTGCAGGGGGTTCTTGATGCGCCAGCGCGCGATGGCGTCGACGTTGAGGCGCTGCTGGTCGTTGGCGATGATCTCGGCCGCGTCGAGGTCGTAGCCGAGGTTACGCTTGTCGTAGAAGCGCACATCGTCGACCAGCGGCAGCTTGAGATGCAGGCCGGGACCGGCGTTCGGCATCGGCACCGACTGGGTCATGCCCGCCTCGGTGGCGTTCACGGTGTACTGCGCCTGGCCGAAGCGCGTGACGATCGCCTGCTGGTCGATCGGCACGATGTAGAGCGAGTTGGCGAGGATCAGCAGAATAGCTGCTGCTGCGACCCCGGCGATGATCAGGATACGTTGCATCGTTATTGCCCCTGCGGCGGCGCTTGACGCCCGCGCAACTGGTCAAGCGGCAGGATCGGAACTGCGCCTGACTTGCTGTCGAGGATGATGTTGTCGGTGCGGCCGATGACCTTTTCCATGGATTCAAGGAACATGCGTTCGCGCGTTACGCGCGGCGCCGAACGGTATTCCTCGTAGATCAGGTTGAAGCGATCAGCCTCACCGCGCGCGGTGGCGACGGTTGCGGTCTTGTAGCCTTCGGCTTCCTGCAGCAGCGCACGCGCGCGGCCTTCGGCTTCCGGCACGACCTTGTTGCGATAGGCGACGGCGTCGGCCTCACGCTTGGCCTTGTTCTGCTCGGCGCTGGAAACGTCGCGCTGGACGCTGACGACCTCTTCCGGGGCCGAGGCGCCACGCAGCGAGATCGAGATGATCTCGACGCCGGCCTGGTAGGAGTTGAGCGTGTCCTGCATCAGCTGGCGAACGCGCGTCTCGACGCCGGTACGGTCGCCCGTGGTGATCGGCTCGAAAGCGGCCGTGCCGACAACTTCGCGCATGGCGCTCTGGCCGATCTGTTCGATCAGCTCATTGCGGCCGCCCTGCTCGTCGACGACCTTGAACAGGTAGTCGCTGGGCTGGGCGATGCGCCAGTTGATGACGAAATCGATGTCGACGATGTTCTCGTCGCCCGTCAGCATCAGGTTGGGCTCGCTCGGGCCGCCGATCTCGGTCTGAAGCTCGGTGTTCACGGCGACGATGTAATGTTGCTCGATCGGGCTCGGCAGGCGGATACGGAAGCCCGGATCCTCCGTGCGGTGAATCTGGCCGAAGCGGAGCACGACCGCCCGCTGGCGTTCGTCGACCTGGTAGATGCCGGTGAAGACCCAGCCGACCAGCGCGATCACAAGGAGGATGATCAGGCCGGTCACGCCAAATCCGCGTGCGCCTCCGCCTGTTCCGCCGGAACCATTGGCCCCGCCGCCCTTGCGGCGAAACCGATCCTGCATCCGGCGCAGGGTCTCTTCG
>JAVBYB010000379.1 GCA_030824255.1 bacterium | reverse complement strand
TGCCGAAGGACGAGGAAGATCTCGCGGCGTTTCTCGCGAAGCTCGATCCGATCATTCCGGTGACTGTGCTGGGGGCGGCGTCCAACGTCATCGTGCGCGATGGCGGGATTGCGGGCGTCGTCGTGCGGCTGGGACCGGCCTTCGGCAAGATTTCCACGGATGGGATGCGGGTAAGCGCTGGGGCCGCGGCGCTGGATGGCCGCGTCTCTGTCGCGGCGGCGAATGCGGGAATTGCGGGGCTGGAGTTTTTCTCCGGCGTGCCGGGGACGATTGGCGGCGCGCTGAGGATGAATGCGGGCTGCTATGGCAGCGAGACAAAGGACGTGCTGGTTGAAGCGCGGGCGCTGAAGCGCAATGGCGAGCGCGTGGTGCTCAAGAATGCGGATTTCCACTTCAGCTATCGGCATACGGAAGCCGATGAAGAGTTGATCTTTGTCGAGGCGGTGTTTGAAGGCAAAGCCGATGAGCCGGCTGCCATCCTCGCACGCATCGAAGCGCTGAAGGCGCGGCGGGAAACCACGCAGCCGATCCGCGAGAAGACGGGCGGATCGACGTTCGCCAATCCGGATCCGCCGGGCACGCCGAACCAGCGGTCGTCGTGGAAGCTGGTTGATGAAGCAGGCATGCGCGGCGCCAAGCGGGGCGGCGCGCAGGTGAGCGAGCTACACTGCAACTTTCTATTGAACATCGGCGAGGCGACGGCGGCGGATATCGAAGGGTTGGGCGAGGATGTGCGCGCGGCAGTGAAGGCGAAGTCGGGGGTTGAACTGCGCTGGGAGATCAAGCGGATCGGGCGACCGGCGGTCGATGCGACAACCGAGGGCTATCTGGCGAAGGATGCGTGAGATGAAGCGTGCTGTGGTTGCTGCCCTGGTTGCGATGTTGGCCGCATGCCAGCCTGCACCGTTGATGCTGGGCGAGATCGACCTCGGCAAGCCGATGCGGGCGCTGGGGACCGAGCCGTTCTGGGGCGTGGAGATCAAGCCGGACGAGGTTGTGTTCACGGGCGTCGACCGGCCTGAGTTTCGGGCGCCGAATCCGGGGGCGCGCATTCAGGGCGCGGTTGCGGTCATTGCGGCCAAGGATGCAGCGGGCGCCGAGATCGTCATCACGCTGCGGCCGGATCAGTGCTCGGACGGGATGAGCGACTTTGTCTATCCGATGAATGCCGAAGTGGCGTTCGCGGGCGAGACACTAAAGGGCTGCGCGGCGAGCCAGACCACGCTGGATGAGCGCCCGCGGCCGTAGGCGCGAGGCCTTCTTTTTCGGAAATCGCCGCTTTTACAGGGCCTCACAGGAGGGTCTTGCCAGCCATTGTCCTGTGCGCTACACACTGTGTGGCGCACACTGTACGGGGCATAGGACCGCTGAATGCCAATTGCGGGCGAAATCATCGAGGCGCTGCGGGGGGAGTTGCGGCGGGGGACGCTTATCCTGGCCGTGCTGGGGACGCTGCGGACGGAGAAGTACGGCTACACGCTGAAGGCGGAGCTGGGCGGCCTCGGGATCGAGATCGACGAGGGCGCACTCTATCCGATGCTGCGGCGGCTGGAGGCGCAGGGGCTGCTGACGTCGGAGTGGCGTGAGGAGTCGAAGCGGCAGAAGCGGTTCTACCGGCTCTCGGCCGATGGCGCGGCGGCGCTCGATCACCTCGCGACCGAGTGGCGGGCGATGAACGCCTCGCTGGACTCTATTCTTTCAAATTCTGTTTCTGGAACTGCCGGCCTTAAGGAGGGCGGACAATGACGGACCTTGTCGAGCGCTATCTCGCGGCGGTGCAACGCCGCCTGCTTGAAGACACAGCGAAGGACATCGTGGCGGAGTTGCGCGAGGCGCTGTCGGCGCAGATCGAGGCGAGGGAAGAGGCGCTTGGCCGCGCCGCAAGCGCTGACGAGATCGCAGCGATCCTGAAAGCGTATGGCCATCCCGTGGTGGTGGCCTCGCGCTATGCCGTCCATGATTACGTAATCGGGCCGAACTATTATGCGTGGTTCTGGCATGTGCAGCGCATCGCGGTTGGGCTGGCGATCGCGATCACGTTCGGGATCGTGGCGATACGCGCGCTGGACGCGGACGCGCCCGTCTCGGCGGTGATGCGCGGGTTCGGCAGCGCGCTGCATGCGGCGATCTTCACATTCGGCGTCGTGACCGTTCTGTTCGTTCTGGCGGAGCGGCAGAAGCTCGACATGAAATGGGCCGAGCGCTGGAATCCGAAGGATCTGCCGCGCGAGAACATTCGCAAGACGCGCTCGCTGTTCGAGAGCGCGATCTCGCTGTTCTTCGACCTGGTGTTCATCATGTTCTGGCTGGGCTTCATTCCCTTCCCGAACGAAATGCCGCTTCGCAATGATGCGTCGGTTGAGGTGGTGCTGTCTCCGGCCTGGGCCGCTGTCTACTGGCCCGTGCTGATGCTGGCGGTGCTGGCGGCCGTGGGGCATGCGCATGACCTTGTGCGACCGGCGTGGAATCGCGTGCGCTCGGGGATCAGCATTGTGGGGTATGCGGGCGGGCTTGCCGTGGTGTGGGTGTTGTTCCAGTCGCAGCCGTTGGTGGAGGTGCTGCCGAAGCCTGACACGAGCGCGGACGACCTGGAGCGTGGGGTGCGTCTGGTAGAGGGCATCCTTACGGTCTCGCTGGGCGTTGCGGCGGTTGTGTGGGCGGTCGCGCTTGGTGTGGAGATCTGGCGGCAGGTGAAGGCGTCGCGGGCATCGGACGGGCCGGCTGTGCTGGCGGTGTGAGCTGCCGGTGAGCCATTCCGCAAGGATCGTCCGCTTGGATAGAGTGAAAGCGGAGTGCGCAGGATGCAGATTGTGTTCGTGCTGGTTGCAGCAGTGATGATGGCGGCGCCGGCAATGGCGCAGCCGGGGGACTGGCAGATATCGCGGCAGGCTGGCGGGTGTTCGGTCGGCAAGGCGGGGGCAGACGTGAACACGCGCTTGCTGCGAAACCATTCGGGCAAAATGATCCTGATCGCTGCGCGACCGGATTGGACAGGCGATGAGCCGGCGGACGTCCAGCTTTCGATTGATGGCGCGGCGGCCTTGGCATTGCAGGCGCAGAAGCTGGGGCCGCTGGCGCTGGTGCTGGTCGAGGATGCGGCGCTGGAGGCGAACTTGCGCGCGGCGCGCACGCTGACATGGACGACGCCGTGGGGCGTGTTCAACGCGCAGGTCGCAGGGCTGGGCGAGGCATTCGACGCGCTTTCACGCTGCTAGGTGCAAATGCATCGATCGCCTGCAGCCCGAAATGCGCGCCGCGATTTCAATTATTGCGGTCAATTTACCCGAGGCGCCGTAAGGGCATCGGATTGTTGACAGTGTCAATACGCGGTAGTTTCCGCCGGAATCGGGGCCCCAGGGAGACTACTCCGCCATGCGTCACAACAAGAAGATCGGAGCGCTGCTGGCCAGCGTATCCGCCATTATCCTCTCCGCCTGTTCGGCTGAAGCGCCGGCTGCGAAACTCGTCGGCGCTAGCGTCGATGACTACATGCTGGTCGACCAGAACGGCATGGGCCACATCCTGAAGTATGACACGATCACCCCGGCGGTGGTTCTGGTCAGCCATGTGAACGGCGATGCGGGCGCGCTGGCGGCGGCGAAGACCGTGCAGGTGCTGGCCGAGAAGAACCCGAACGTGGTGTTCCACCTGATCAACTCGTCGGATGCAGACACGCGCGCAAGCATCGCGGATGAAGCAAAGAAGAATGGCCTCACCGTTCCGATCCTGGATGACGAATACCAGCTGATCGGCAACTCGCTGGGCTTCACCTATGCTGGCGAGGCGGTGATCGTTGATCCGAAGACATGGAAGATCAAGTTCCACGGCCCGGCCGACGCGATCGAGACGGCGCTGGCTGATGTGGTAGCGGGCAAGGAGCTTGCGAACGCCGAAGTGACGGCCGGAAAAGCCACGAAGCTGGTGTTCGCCGATCGCGGCAAGGAAGCCGAGTTCGCCAAGATCTCCTACAGCAACGAAGTCGTGCCGATCCTGATGGACAAGTGCGTCGACTGCCACCAGCCGAACGGCATCGCGCCTTGGCACATGACGAACTACCAGCAGGTCAAGACATTCGCGCCGATGATCCGCGAAGCGATCCGTCGTGACCGCATGCCTCCCTTCGACGCGGACAATCACTACCGCGCGTTCGAGAAGAACGAGAACCTGTCCGCCGAAGAAACCAAGACTCTGGTCCACTGGATCGAAGCGGGCGCGCCGAGTGACATCGCCGAAGGCGGCGAGGATCCGCTGGTGAAGGGCGTGGCAGGGCGTCCGGACTGGCCGCTGGGCGAACCTGACCTGGTTGTCGATATCCCGGCGTATGACGTTCCTGCCGCAGGTGTGGTCGATTACCAGATTCCGGCGGTGAAGAGCCCGCTGACCGAAGGCAAGTGGCTGAAGGCGACTACGTTCAAGCCGGGCAACCGTCAGGGCGTGCACCACATCCTCGCTGGCTGGCTGCCGAAGATGCCGGCGAATGGACGCGGTTTCGACTGGGACATCTCGATGGGCGGCTATGCTGTCGGCAACGAGTCCAATGTGGCCCCGTCTAACTGGGCGACATGGGTGCCGGCGGGCGGCGCGATCTCCTTCCAGATGCACTACACGCCGATCGGCAAGGCTTTTACGGATGACTCCAAGATCGCCTTCTACTTCCAGGACGAAGCGCCTGAGAACATGAAGCGCCAGGTCGTGATCGCCGATCCCTCGATCGAGATCGCAGCCAACACGGCGCGTCACCACGAGACGGCCTATGTGCTGTTCCCGGCCGATGCGCAGATCTATGCAGCCCAAGTGCACGCGCACTATCGCGGCTATGCCTCAAAGCTCACGGCGGTCTATCCGGACGGCAAGGAGGAAGTCCTCCTCAACATGCCGCACTACGACTTCAACTGGCAGCGCGACTACATCTTCAAGGACCTGATCGAGATCCCGGCCGGAACCAAGCTTGTCGCCGACTACTGGTATGACAATTCCGCGAACAACAAGGCGCTTCAAGGCGAGACCACCAAGGCGCTGACCAACCCGGCGAAGAAGATCTTCTGGGGCGACCAATCCTTCCAGGAGATGC
>JAVBYB010000551.1 GCA_030824255.1 bacterium | reverse complement strand
GGGTGTAGATCTCTTTGTCGCCCGGGAAGGTCCGGGCGCGGACATCGCTGGCATAGCCGTCCACCGCAGAAGCGATGGAATTGCGAAGATCGGCGTAGCGGCGGACGAATCGGGGGGTCCAGTCGAACATGCCCAGCATGTCGTCCGTGACCAGGATCTGGCCGTCGCAGGAGGCGGAGGCGCCAATGCCCACGGTAGGGCATGAAACCTGGCGGGTGATCTGGGCGGCGAGGTCCTCAGCCACGCCCTCGATCACCATGGCGAAGCAGCCAGCGGCGTCGGCGGCGGCCGCTTCGGCGATGACCCGGTTGCGTTCGGCGTCTGTGCGGCCTTTGGCCTTGAAGCCGCCGTCCACGTTGGTTGCCTGCGGACGCAGCCCGACATGGGCCATGACCGGGATGCCGCGGTCGACCAGATGGCGGACGGTGGCGGCGGCGTACTCGCCGGCCTCGATCTTCACGGCCTGACAGCCGGTTTCCCTCATGATTCGGGACGCGTTCATGAAGGCCTGCTCAAGGCTGGCCTCGTAGGAGCCGAAGGGCATGTCGACCACGACAAACGCCAGCTTCGAGGCGCGCATGACCGCCTGCCCGTGCAGGATCATCATCTCCAGCGTGACGCCCACGGTGGTCGGCAGGCCATGGACGACCATGCCGACGCTGTCGCCAACCAGCAGGAGGTCGCAGCGCTCGTCCATCAGGGCGGCCATCGGGGCGGTATAAGCCGTCAGGCATACGAGGGGCGTACCGCCCTTCGCGGCGGCGATGTCCCTCACGGTCTTGCGGGTGGATTGGGCCTGCGCGGACATTCGACGTCCTTTCGGGGGATGTCCTGTTATCCGGGGCGTTTAGGCCGCCGGGGCCAACAGCGCAATCCACGAACCCGCCGACGGCGATCAACCCAGCCGTGTTTAACCGAGGGGGTCGACCCCAAACAGGGTGTAGTGGAGCTCGTAAACGAGCAGGGCGTAGAGCGCGAGGCCGACGGCGAGGGAGATCAGATCTCCCAGCACGTTGGGCTGGACGCGGGCCGCCCCCTCGTCTCCCCGCTTCTTGACCGCGATCCGGTCGATCACGCCAAACGCGAGAAACGAGCCGAAAAGGATCAGTGAGCCGACATCCCAGTTAACCAGCAGGTGGGCCAGCGCCCAAAGCTTCACGGCGGCCAGCATCGGATGCTTGACGGCTTTCTTGATGAAGCCGGCAGGCGGGGCGTAAGCGGCGACGATGAGGACCATGGCCGGCAGCATCAACGTCATGGCGATGTGACGGGTGAAGTCGGGCGGCACGCCGAGGGCGATCCACGGCTTCAGGCTGGCATACCCCCAGACCAGGGCGACAAAGCCGATGCCGGTAAGAATTGAATAGATGGCCATGTACGGGCCACGGCCCATCATGCCGGCGATGCCGTCTTCGTCACGGCGGCGGAAGGCCGTGTACACATGCGTGCCGAAGAATACGAGGAGACCGCCGAAGAAGGCGGCGATGTACGCCAATTCCATTTTCCGACTCCGCCTGCGCGGTGGTCCCCTGCCCGGCGCAGATCAGAGCAAAGCGTAGCCCGCGACGCAATCAGGATGTGGATGGTCGGCCGTAACGTCAGGCCAGAAAAGAAAAACGGCCCCCGGAATGATCCGGAGGCCGTCTGTTCTGATCAATCGAAGCCCAATCAGGCGCGGCGGCGTTCGCGGCCACGCTCCAGGCTTTCGATATAGCGACGGTGTTCTTCGTACGGATCGACCGCGCGAGGCTCACCACGGGGGCCAACCGGCTTGGCGGAGGTGCGAACCTCTTTCTTCGCCTTGGCGGCTTCCTTGACTTCTTTCTTGCGGGCTTTCCGTTCGGCGCGCTTCATGGCGTCGACAGACAGCTCGGCATCGAGGCGGGCCTGTTCGGCGGCGGCCAGAGCCTCGAGCCTTGCGGCTTCAGCTGCTGCGGCGGCTTCCTCACGGGCGCGCTGACGCTCGATCTTTTCCACTTCGCGCTGGGCGCGAATGATCTCGGCGCGGGCGCGGCGCTCAGCCTCATGGTCGATCAGCGTTTCCGCCTGGACCGTTGGCTTGGGTTTGAATTTTTCGAGGAGGGCTTTCTTGGCGGCGAGCGAGGCGGCTTGCCGGTCGGAGAAGGTCGAGTTCTTCGGCTGCATCTAGGCTTTCGGAATCAACGTTGAAGCGTTGGTGGGGGTTGGACGGGGTACATAGTTGGCAGGAGTGGATTCGTCCACCCCCTTTCGGCAAGTTAGTCGCATCTGCCGCAGTTCATAAAAGCGCAAATATAAAAGGCTAATCGATCAGGTTATTGACCAGCGATGCCGACAATTCCGACTGTGACATGAAAGTCATGCAGCCGGGGCGCGTGCCGGACCAGATGCTGGCCCATTTCCGGGTTACGCCCATCTCCTGGGCAAAAAAGATCCTCTCTGTCGCGCCCATCGCGCCCTGCCATTGGATATCGTTGTAGATGTCCTGAGAGATCGCAGGGCCGGAGCCGTTGATCTGCGTTGAATACATATGAACGCCGTAGATGGCTCCGGGTTCAACACGACGCATGATGCCGCCCAGAAAAGCCGTTGAGCACGCTGACGCGCAACCATGCCCCGCCTTCACCGCTGTGATCAGGCCTTCGGATCGAAGCGTGTGAGCCATCTGGACGCCAATGCGGCTGTTTCCTCCCGGCGAGTTGAACCAGACCTCCGAGACCGGCGCATGGCGCGCGAGCGCAGCCTTCAGGTTTTCGTTGGCGAGTTCGTCGATCAGGCCATTGGCGAAGAGCACACGCTCCCCACTGATGTTACGGATCGTGAACGCCATGCGGTCAGGCCCGCCCTGCATTCCGTCAATCGCGGTCCAGATCCAGTCCGGCGTATAACTTTCGTCTTCGATGCGCTGGTGGAACTCATCCGGCGTCTCATCGAGCAACCGTTCGGACCCGCAGACACGGGCGCCCAACTCCATGTTCTCGCCAGGCTGCGCGACAGCGTGGGGCAAGGCAGATGCAAGCGTGAGAGCCATCAACCCGGCGGCCGCGCGCATTATGGATGTTCCTCTCGCTTCGCGCCCCGTTGCGCCGGCATCAGGGCGCGCCTGCAGTCCGGATTGGATCAGGTATCAACCTGGCGCCACGAGCCGCCCTGTGTCTTGCACATCTGCACGTCCTCAAATGACTCACGTCCGTTGCGCGTGACTGCTTGCCGGACCTTTCGGCACTGACCACCGTTCGCCGTGTCGGCGACAGCAAGCAATGTCGTCGTGCCCGAGACTTCACCCGGCTGGGTGGGGCTTTCCCAGGACACGCTCGGCGCTTCGGATTCCCAGGCAGCGCTGGGCGAACGCAACGGCGAAGATGCCGGCACATCCATGGCGAGGACTTGCTGCGTGGACTGGGCGAGACGTTCACGCTCCCTCTCGTCGAGGCCGCGACCGATATTGCCGCCAACCCACGCGCCGAGACTGGCCCCGGCGACAACGGCGATGGCCTTCATGGTATCATCGTCCTCGCCAGCGAGGGCGAGGCCGAGACCCGCGCCGGCGAGCGCACCGAACATCTGGCCCATGTCCTCGTTGGTCTCGCAGGCAGAAACAGCGAGCGCGCCCGCCACGGCAATAGCAGCGGTCTTCATGGCAAACTTCATATCCGCACCCCGAAGATGAACGCCAATCTATGAGCCGCACGCCGGAGACGGTCAATCAGGACGCCTTGCCCTATGTGTTGGTTTTGGTGCGGTTTGGACCGGGATTTTGCCATGCGCGGCAAGCGCCGTTCAGCCGCCGTTCAGGCGCTTACGCTGAGGGGGGATTCTTCTGCGGCCCTGAGGCGGCGCTCAGCCAAAGAGGCCGGCATAGTCGGCCGGCTTGAAGCCAACGGACAGCGCGCCGCCGCGATCAAGCAACGGACGCTTCACCAAAGTTGGGTTGGCGAGAAGAAGGGCGACAGCCTTCTCGCGATCAACCCCGACCTTGTCCGCGTCCGGCAGGCTGCGCCATGTCGTGCTCGCCTTGTTGAGCACCTTATCCCAGCCCAGTTGCTTGACCCACGATTCAACCAGCGCCTTTGTCAGCCCGTCTTCGCGAACATCATGGAAAGCGTAAGCAATGCCCTGTCCGTCCAGCCATTTGCGAGCCGCGCGCGTGGTGTCGCACGTCGCGAGGCCGTAAAGGGTAGGTGTGTCTTTGAGCATCCTGACTCGCCTTTATGTTGCTTGATCGGGACCAGAGTTGATCGCGTCGGTCAACGCCTGTAGCGTCTGACTCGTGGGAAGGGACGCGTTGCGGTTCGCGCTGAACCGGGATGTAGTCATTGGCGCGTGCCGGGCGTGTGGAAACCTTGAAGGTCCACACAGCATGTCTTCCGTTGTGCTTTTCGGTCTGGAGTCTCCACAGGACCCGGATCGCGGCTTATCCACCAGAGGCCAGGCGTTTGGGCCTGCGGCTCGCAATGCCCTCATCATATTTGCCATCGTGTTCGCCTCATCGTTGGCGGGCATATTGCTGCAGCCGCATGGACTGTTGAGTTCGTTCTGGGCGGCGAACGCGATCCTGCTCGGCTTGATGTTGCGCACACCGGCGATGGCGACGCCTGTTGGGTGGGTTGCTGCAGTGGCCGGCTACCTGCTGGCGGATATCGCGATGGGGAGCGCGTTGCTGCGTGCGGCGCTGCTGACGGCAGGCAATCTCGCGGGAGTCGTGGTGTGTTTTACGATGTTCCGGCGGCTGTCGCCGAGCGCCCTCGGCCTGCGCAGCGCATCGGCGCCCCTGTATCTCATGGGCATCACGCTGTGCGGATCGCTGGCTGCGGGGCTGATGGGAATGATCATCAATGCCGTGCTGTTCGCCCGCAGCGCGCAAGAGGGATTCCTGTTCTGGGCGGTCAGCGAGTTTACCAATTACCTCGCCGTGCTGCCCGTGATGCTGACAGCGCCGTTCACGTTGAAGGCCTTGCAGGCGCGGCTGGGCGCGCGCGTTGAGGTGATGAAGTTGCTGCCGGCGCTGACGTGTGTGGCAGGCGCGCTGCTGGCCCCGCTGGCATCGGGTCCCAGTTCGCTGCTGCTGCCTGTGCCGGGCCTGATCTGGTGCGCGCTGGTGTATGACG
>JAVBYB010000139.1 GCA_030824255.1 bacterium | reverse complement strand
AGGCCGGGGTCCAGTCCCAGTAAGACGTGCGCGTAGCGCTCCAGAGTCTTTCGACGCCCTTTGCGCGGCTCCTGAAAATGGCTGGACCCCGGCCTTCGCCGGGGACGCGTGCAAGATGCACGCTTCCAGACACGCGGGTGGTCATGCGGCGGGGTCTACTGACGGCCCCCGTCAAACGGCGTCCCGCGAATACCAGGTCTGCATGGTAAGATAGAGATCATTCCAGTCCGGATTGACGCTCTCGATCAGCCGAAGCTTCCACGCGCGCCTCCACCGCTTGATACGGGCTTCGCGCACCTTCGCCTCGTCGCGTGTGGGACAGGGCTCGGCCCAGACCAGCCTGTGCACATGATACTTGGCCGTGAAGCCCGGCTTCAGTTCCTCGCGATTCTGCCACACGCGCTTCGGCAGATCGTCCGTATGCCCCGTATAGAGCGTGCCGTTGCGTTCGCTGGCGAGGATGTAGACCCAGAAGCTCATGCCGTCCCCCAACAGGCATGGTTACAGTCACCGCCCTACCCCACCGCCACATCCACCATGATCTCGCCCGAGATCGCCTCAAGCGCGGCCTGCACCTTGCCCGCCTCAAGCCCCGTCGGCAGGCGCAGGTTGGCCGCCATGTGGAACAGCTGGCCGCCCGCGTGCGCCTCGGCGCTCAGCCATGTCTCGAACGTCTCGATATTGGCGCCGAGTGTGGCCAGGGCCGCCGTCACCTGGTTGACGATGCCGGGCCGGTCCTGCCCCACCAGCGTGAACGCCAGCGTCTCGCCCGCCACGTCATCGCGCGTCCCCGCCGGCGCGATGCGCACTTCAAGGCCCTGCGCGTCGATCGCCGCCACATTGGCGCGCAACGCCTCGGCCTTGCCATCGGCCAGCTCCACCAGAACCGAGCCGACATAAAGCCCGCCGAGGCGCGACAGGTGGCTCTCCAGCCAGTTGCCGCCCGCAGACAGCACAGCCGCCGCCACCGCCTTCGTCAGGCCGGGCCGGTCGCTGCCGACAACACTCAGAACCAACAACGCCATGGCAAACCTCGCGAATGATTGCGCGCACAGTGTTAGGCCAAGCCGTCCCGCCGCGCCATGGCGTCGGCCCCGCCCCCGCGAAGCCAGGCGGGCGGGCCGGCGCCGCCACAACCCCGGATTGCAAAGCGGGGGAAACACGCATCCGGATTCCGACAGGTCTGACACAATCTTCCCCCGACGTTTCAAGGCACAAGCCGAAAAAATTGGGGGACGGACACGTCCAGATTCGGCCGGGTCCGCAGCCGGGTTAGTCTCTGCGTGTCGATCCCGCAGGAGGGCAGCTGTACACTGTTCGCGGCGCGGGGTGGATGCAGGGCGAGCGTGAAGAGCCTCAGCAGAATTGTCGGGCTAACTTGAATAGAGCTCGACCAATGCGGGAGTACGCAGATCCCGCGGGACGACGATCCGGTTCAACCCCGGCACGGCCCGCAGGATAGCGTCGCGAGGACCATGGGCTGAACATCCATGGCCTGCACGCCGGTGGCGCAGGGTAATGCGACGGACGAAAGAAGCCGTTGTCGCGAGGCTGCCGACCAACGACCTGCACAGGGGACGCGGGAACCGCGAGACCTGTTTTTCCTACCGGTAGCGCCAGCAATGGCGACGCCAACCACGCGGGGCATCCCGCGTCCCCGGCCCTCCACTTCGGGCCAGACCGACAGCGAACCTCCAGACACCGGCGTGTCGTGGAGCTTTTTGCGCATCTGATGTTTGTGGACGCCGCCGTTGACCACGCGCCCCGCCAGGCCTACTCCGCGCGCTTGCGTCGAAGTCCTCGGACATCGACGCCAACAAACATGACACTCGACCCGCTGACGGTTCGATCCCGCCACGGCGCCTGGAGCAACACGACCATGTCCCGCAAGAAGAAGGGCGAGCCCGTCCACGGCTGGCTGATCCTCGACAAGCCCGAAGGCATCACGTCCACGCAGGCCGTCGGCATCTGCCGCCGCATCTTCAATGCCCAGAAGGCCGGCCATGGCGGCACGCTCGATCCGCTTGCCTCGGGCATCCTGCCTCTGGCCTTCGGCGAAGCCACCAAGACGGTCGGCTACGTCATGGAAGCGGACAAGGATTATGTCTTCACGATCCGCTGGGGCGCCTCCACCACCACGCAGGACCGCGAAGGCGCCATCACCGCCGAGTCCGACGTCCGCCCGGGCCGGGACGCCATCGAAGCCATCCTGCCGACCTTCATCGGCGAGATCGACCAGGTCCCCCCGATCTACTCGGCCATCAAGGTCAATGGCGAGCGCGCCTACGACCTCGCCCGCGACGGCGAGACGGTCGAGCTTAGTTCGCGCAAGGTAAATCTCTACAAGGCCGCCCTGCTGGACTGCCCCTCCCCCGGCCTCGCCGTGATCGCCGTCACCTGCGGAAAAGGCTTTTATATCAGGGCTCTGGTCCGCGATATCGCCGCCGCCCTCGGCGCGGAGGGCCATGTCGCCGCCCTGCGCCGCACCCGCGTCGGCGCTTTTGCCGAGGATGCGGCAATCACCCTTTCAATTCTGGAGGGAATGAGCGATAAGGCCGCGCTGGACGACACCCTTGTCCCTCTCGAGACCGCGCTGGACGACATCCCGGCGCTGGCCATCACCGGGGAAGAGGCGTCCAGGCTCAGGCAGGGCCGAGAGATCGTACTTCTGCCCCATCAGGTCGAGGCGTTTCGGGAGATGCGCCGTCCTCGTCAAGTGAACGGGGATGATGCGTCCCGCATTTGCCTCGCGACCGAGACGGTGGGCGAAGAACAACTCGGCGTCGCCCTGGGTGAAGTCCGGGCTGGCAGGTTCCTGCCCGTCCGCGTGTTCAACCAATAGTCAGCCGGAAATCCGGCTAGAATTCAGGAGCAACCCGATGTCGATCACGCCGGAGGCGAAAGCCTCCCTGATCAAGCAATTTGCCCGCACCGAAGGTGATACGGGCTCCCCCGAAGTCCAGGTCGCGATCCTCACCCACCGGATCAACTACCTCACCGGGCACTTCAAAGAGCATAAGAAAGACAACCACTCGCGCCGCGGCCTTCTCAAGATGGTCTCGCAGCGCCGCCGGTTGCTCGACTATCTGAAGTCGAGGGACGAGGCCCGCTACCAGGCCATCATCAAGGAGCTGGAGCTCCGCCGCTAGCGCGGGGCCCAAAATACCCGCCGGCCCACCGGGGCCGGCGGTTTTCGTATGAGAAAGAGATATCTGAGATGTTTGACATCAAACGCGTAACGATCGACTGGGCGGGCCGTCCGCTCACGCTGGAAACCGGCCGCATCGCGCGCCAGGCTGACGGCGCTGTGCTGGCGACCTATGGCGAGACAAGCGTTCTTGCCGCCGTCGTCTATGCGCGCAAAGCCAAAGAGGGCCAAGACTTCTTCCCCCTCACCGTGAACTATCAGGAGCGCTACTACGCTGCCGGCCGCATTCCCGGCGGCTTCTTCAAGCGCGAAGGCCGTCCCACCGAAAAAGACACGCTGACCTCCCGCCTGATCGACCGTCCGATCCGCCCGCTGTTCGCTGACGGCTTCAAGAACGAAGTCCAGGTCACCGTCACCGTGCTGTCCTACGACCAGGAAAACGATCCGGATATCGTCGGCATGGTCGCTGCCTCCGCAGCCCTCGTCATCTCCGGCGCACCATTCGCTGGCCCGATCGCGGCAGCCCGCGTCGGCTACAAGGACGGCGCCTACATCATCAACCCGACGGCCGAGCAGATGGAAGGCTTCCAGCTCGATCTCGTCGTCGCCGGCACGACCGAAGGCGTGATGATGGTCGAATCCGAAGCCAAGGAGCTTTCGGAAGACGTCATGCTCGGCGCCGTGAAAGCCGGCCATGAGAGCTTCCAGGCTGTCATCGAGGCGATCATCCAGCTCGCCGAAAAAGCCGCCAAGGAGCCCTTCGAATTCGAGAGCCCGGATCACTCCGCCCTCCTCAAGTCGATCCAGGACATTGCTGGCGCGGATCTCTCCGCCGCCTACAAGATCAAGGACAAGGGCGAGCGCCACGACGCGGTGAACGCCGCGCGCGAGAAGGCCAAGGCCTCGCTCGTGAAGTCGGAAGCCAACCCGAACGGCGCTGACGCACTGGTCTTCAAGGAACAGTTCAAGGAAGCCGAAGCCAAGGTCGTTCGCGGCGACATCATCCGCACCGGCGTGCGCATCGACGGCCGCAAGACCGACGACATCCGCGCGATCGAGTCCCACGTGTCCGTCCTGCCGCGCACGCACGGCTCGGCGCTGTTCACGCGCGGCGAAACGCAGGCCCTCTGCGTCGCCACGCTCGGCACCGCTGAAGACGAGCAGTACATCGACGGCCTCGAAGGCACGAAGAAGGAGAAATTCCTCCTTCACTACAACTTCCCTCCCTACTCCGTCGGTGAAACCGGCCGTGGCGGCTCCCCGGGCCGTCGCGAAATCGGCCACGGCAAGCTGGCCTGGCGCGCGGTGAAAGCTGTCCTCCCGAAAGGCGACGACTTCCCCTACACGCTCCGCATCGTGTCCGAGATCACGGAGTCGAACGGCTCCTCCTCGATGGCCACCGTGTGCGGCTCGTCCCTCGCCATGATGGACGCCGGCGTTCCGATCACCCGTCCGGTGTCGGGCATCGCCATGGGCCTCATCAAGGAAGCCGATGGCATCGCCATCCTCTCCGACATCCTGGGTGATGAAGATCACCTCGGCGACATGGACTTCAAGGTCGCCGGCACGGAAGTGGGCGTCACCTCGCTCCAGATGGACCTAAAGATCGATAGCGTCACGTTCGACATCATGAAGACGGCCCTCGCCCAGGCGAATGGCGGCCGCCTCCACATCCTCAACGAGATGAACAAGGCGATGGACGGTGCGCGCACCGAAGTCTCCGAGAACGCTCCGAAGATGATCTCGATGAAGATCCCGGTCGACAAGATCCGTGACGTCATCGGCACAGGCGGCAAGGTCATCCGCGAGATCGTCGAAAAGACGGGCGCGAAGATCAATGTCGAGGACGACGGCACGGTCAAGATCGCCGCTGTCGAGAAAGAGTCGCTCGAAGCTGCCCAGAAGTGGATCCACGGCCTGACGGCTGACCCGGAAATCGGC
>JAVBYB010000030.1 GCA_030824255.1 bacterium | reverse complement strand
ACACCGCTCTGCGCTCGTGTCACGCCCTATCGATTTGACAAATCCGGCGTCCTTCGGACGCAGCCCGCCATATCCTGCGATCTTCTTGGCGGCCGCAGGCGATCGAGCAACGAGAAGCTCGCGACGTTCTACGGCCAGTTGATGCAAAAGCGCGAATGCTACTGGTCCGAAGTAGTAACTCTAGCCAAAAAGATCGATCCGAGTTGCGACGAAGAAGAGATTACCGAAATGCTCGAGCTCCTGAACTGCGACGGGAGCGCGACGATTGAGAACTACGACCTGCCTTGCGGTAACTGGATCGTGCGAGCTGCGATATGACAGTGAATCCATTTCGTCCGACTCGCTGGGAGCATCACAGTGATGGTCACCCACTCATCTGGTTCACCCCTACTTCGGAAGTCCTTGCCGGAGAAAAGTCCGCCTATGTCCATGGCAGCCGCGGCAGTGGAAAGACATCGCTATTAAGGAGCGTCTGTTGGGAGGACCTTATTTCAAACCCCTCGCTCAGACTGCAAAGGTCGATTGTGGATTCCAGAAACGTCGGAATCTACGTTCGCTTTCCAGATCATATCTCTGACTCCATGGGCATGCTCGACTGGGGGAAGCTTTTCCCGCAAGCGCCCAACCCCGCAACCGAGTATTTCCGCTTCTTTTCGCTCGCAATCGAACTTATCTGCCTCGAGAAGACGCTTTTGGCCGTTCATCAACTGCGGTTAGACGAACGGATGAGCCTTGATGCAGCGCAAGAGCTTCGTCTCGTCAATGAAGTGATCGAAGAGTTTCCGCCGCTTCTCCAATTCACAGATCGCAAACCGATAACATTCGTAGATCTCTCCCGATTGTTTCGGGCTCTAGTCCGTACGATGAACCAAGCTTCTGGCCAGGGCACGATCGCTGAACTCATCCAGTCGCTTCCGAAGCGCGAGCCTATCGAGCTGCTTCTCTTCGTCACCGAGAGACTATCCGGGGTGTCGCGACTTGTTGGTGCGAAGGAAGGACCCGGCTTCAAATTCTGTCTCGACGATTGCGAAGTGCTCCACCGCCAGCAACTGATGTCGATCAATACGCTGGTTCGCAAAAGCCGCTTCCCGATCTCCTGGGTCATCACGGCGGTCGGAGATGCGCTCGACAGCGGCGAAACCTTCATGCCGCAGCAGCCGCTTACCGACGCCGATAGAAAGGTTATCTCGCTGGATGCGCGGCGCCGCGCGGACTTTGGCAATTTGTGTGAAGCCGTGGCAAGTCTGCGCACCTACTTCTCCCTGCCCGTTGACAAGCGGCCGCAAGTCGGCCGCCGACAGATTGCAAAGTTCTTTGACCTTGAACGCCGCTTGGGCAAGCAGGATGTGAATGACACGATCGGGCTCATGATCAGGCGATCATCGAGCCCGGAGCGCGGTCTGTTCCAAGAGGCCGCAGAAAAGCTCCGGGAAGAGCTCTGGACAAGGAAGCTTCCCTACAAGAACAAGTATCCGGAGGATTCGGACCGCCTACCCTTCTATGAAGCGTATCTTCTTCTTCACTGGACGGGTCTTGAGGAGTCTTTCGCTGCCGCGGCTGGTCGCGAAGATCTTCAAAGGATTTCCAAATACGTCGATCGACTGAAAAGCGGGAGCTTCCAAGCGTGGATGCGCCGCAAGATGGTTGCGGCGCTCTTCCATCTTGCCGGATCCCTCGGGTTCAAGCGCCTTCCGCTCTCCGGGGTTAACCGGGTCGTATCTCTCGCTGACGGTTCAATCCGCGACTTTCTGGAAATCCTAGCAGAAATCTACGATGCCTTTGTTGGCCGCGACGGTGATGACGACCCATCCGGTGCCGAGACCTCGTTGCAGTTCGCCCTCTCTGGCTCCAAGATCGCCACCCGTCTCCAGACCACAGGGATATACAAGGCTAGCGAGAGTTTCTTCGCAGGCGTTAGCACCAACGCGGAGTCTCATCCCGAATTCGTCGTCAGTCTCATTGAGGTATTCGGGAAAATCACCAGCGAGTTGCAGACAAACGTTGGCGATCCCTCGACCCTCGGCCGGGCCGAACGAGGAGTGTTTGTGATTGATACCAGCAGCGACCTCTTCTTCCGCGAGGCGAAGGCCATCGATCGCCAGGTGCTTTCGGAAGGACTGAAGCAGGCGGAGCTTTCAGGATATCTTCGCTCGGTGGAGATAAGACGAGGCAGCACGACTCTAAAGGCAAAAGATCAGGAGTATCAGACTGCTGGCTATCGCTTGCACCGGCGCTTCGCTCCGCACTTTCGATTCTCATACCGGGGGGCTTACGAGACAATACGGCTAGATGGTCCGTTGCTTGCCGAGATATGCCGTCGAACAGGAACCTCGAAGTCAGAGGCTTGGCGCTCACTGCTCTCGGTCTCAAGCCCGATCTCTGATCACATGTCGCTTGAGCTGCCTTGGCCCGAGGAGCTTCTCGATGATTGAACGGGGGGTAATAGGATTTCTATCACTAACATCCGACGAACTGGAGCCTGGGTTAGGTCTGGCGGATGATTGGGACCTCGTTCTTATCACTGCGAGTTGGGAGCAACGCACATCGGCTGCGTTGCCACACCTCAAAGATCTCGATTGCGAGATTGGGATCATACGCTTCAGTTCGACGGATGCAGCCATAAAGGCCAAGAAAGACGCGTTCGTTGCGCACGCCCAGTCTGCGCTGAAGAGAACACGCCTTATCGAGTTTCCAGCATCGAACGCGACCGAAGAGTCATTCCGTGCGATTGCGAAACTGTTTGAGGAGCGCTTTGCGCAATTGCGGCGTCCGATGCGCGTCCTCATGGATGTGTCATCGATCCCCAAAAAGTATCTGCTTTATGTTTTGGGCATGGGGTTCAAACGCGAGTTCGTCGCTAGCATGACATTCCTTTATGCAGAAGCGCGATATGAAGCCTTGCCTACAAGCGCAACGCCGCTCTCGACCAATCCTGCCGGCCTGATCTCCGATGGCGAATGGACCTCTGTCCAAGTTCCATTTCTCGAAGCGGATAACTATGCGCCAAGCAAGCGCGATGTCGTGGTCAGCCTGGGGGCCGAGATTGGCGTCGCCATTCCAACAATCGAACGCCTTGAACCTAGGAAACTAACGCTGATCAAGGTCAGTGACCCGATGGGCCGGGTGCCGAAAGCTCTGGTCGACAAAGAGAAGCGCTACGTCGATACGCTTCTACAGCAACCAGGAGCGACCCTTCGCGAGCATGGTTTGCACGATGTACTGGCAGTCGCTCAGGACGTGCTGAAATCGTGTGAAAGCACGACGACATGTCTTGCGATCGGGTCGAAGCCCCATGCTCTGGGACTTGGTCTCGCAGCTCTTGCAGACGACCGCATCGACGTTGTTTGTCGCACACCCAGTTCATACAAAGGGGCCGACGCGCTTCCGACGGGCAAAATCCTGCGATTTGTCATTGCTGACCGATTCGAGCCAAGCACCTACTTGAAACCAGAAAAATCCGCTAAGTAGCCAATCCACATCCTGAGGTGTCAGCGAGCTTTGCTGGCCTCACACACCTCGGAGGTCGAAGACTGCTTCATCACGCCCTTCGCGACAGGGATTGTAACCCGTATGGACCGAGACCCACGGGGCTCGGGGCGAAGCCTAAAGCCCGGCGCGCAATGCGCGGTCGCCATACTCCCTGCTACGGATGCTCACGCGCAGTCGCTTCCGACAAACCAGAACCACCCGTATGATGCAGCCGCACCCACCATGGGTGCGCAGGTTGAAGAGTGCTCATGCCCGCTCCCGCTTACGATGGTGGAACTGTTTGGCTGCCGCACCTCGACCTGCTTCGCGCAGGAGATGTTTTGCTGACACGCTCGGTCTATGACGAAGGCGGCAAGAACAAAGAAGCGCAACTCATCCGCCTTTTCACGCGCGGCCGTTTCGAACACGCCGCAATTTGCACGTCGCCGCCAACCTTCGCTGAGGCGGCTGGCGGCGAAGGAGGCGCGGTCTTCAACTTGTCGCTGGGGCGCTGCTTCACTCACGACTTGAATAACGTTCGGGTGCTTCGCTGGCCCGATGCGACCGCCGCACTCAAGGCCGCGCAGTTTTGCCAACTCCAGGTGGGGCGCCCTTACTCACGCATTCGAGCGATCGCAACGAAACTGCCGCTGAAGATTCCCGAAACTGACCGCGGCGTGTTCTGTTCGTCATTGGTGGCGCTTGCCTATAAGGATGCCGATCCGGCAGCTTTCAGAAATCTCCGCCCAGACAAGATTTCTCCTGCAGGTATCGGGCGGTTGAGGGGCTTCAAAAATATAACGAGGCAGGTGTTCTATCCGGGCCCCTCGCCGCGCAACGCAGAGGACTTGGTGGCGCTTGATGGCAAACAGACGGGGTCCCCCGCCTATGAGCAGACCATGATCACCCTCGACTACGCCAAGGCGCTGCTGCCTTTATCAGACGCTTTGGTTGAAGCTTTCCCGGAAGCCGAGTTGGAGCGCCCTGAAACCTTCTACGGGGTGCTGCATATGCTAACGTCGGCTCATGATGCGCGTCCAAAAATAGCGCCGGTACGCCGCAACGACTACCTGAATGCTCTTCGCGCCATCGATGAGGAGGCACTCCGCGTGATGAGCGATCAACGCCTCCAGAAGAATATGGAGACGTTTGTACGTCTTGAGCGAAGGGCACTCACAAGGGCGATAACGGAATCGGAGCAATCCAATCCGGACGTAGACGCTCAACAACTTGCCGGCCTCCTGGTAGCGCGCAGAAATAGCCTCGACAGAAGGCGACAAGGAGCCGTGTCATTCATTCCTTATGAGGCCGCTTTCGGCAGTCTACGTGCCTATGTCGAGCTTCAGACCAGCGTCAACGACGAGTTTGAACGAGGCATCACAGAGATCCAGCACATCCTGGAGCGGCTTCAATCGAATTGAACCGGTGACCTTGCATGTGCGGACGTATTCTTCAGGTATCCAGTCCGGCCGAGGTGGCCGCACACTTTGGCTGTGCCCCCCCGCTGCCGAACGCCGAACCGCGCTACAACGGCTCGCCGTCGCAGCGTTTCATGCTCATCCGGTTCAATCCCGAAACGCGCGAGCGGCGACTCGACATGCTCGAGTGGGGCTTGCTCCCGTCATGGGAGAAGGA
>JAVBYB010000581.1 GCA_030824255.1 bacterium | reverse complement strand
TTGCGGCGGCACCCTGCCGGCGGTTTACGCTGCCAACGGCTTCAACGCCTATTACGAAGACGTGCTGAACGACGAGCGCTTCCTCAACTCGGATGCAATCGCGGGCGTTGATCGCCTCAGCGCCTACGGCAAAGCCGATTTCACGCTCGACCTGCTCGGCGGAATCGACTGGACCACGGAAGGCCTGTTCACCCGTCGCGAGTACGAAAGCGTTGGCGTTCGCCAGTTCTTCCCGACCGTTGTTCCGAACGCGTTCTACGACACGCCCGGCACCTTCGGCGGTCTCGGCGACAGCCCGTTCGGCGCGAACGTCATGCAGCCGATCACGATCTGGCCGTTCAACAACCAGGCCACGGTTGACTATCTGTATGTGAACACCGGCTTCACGGGCGACTTCGTCCTGCCGGGCTGGACCTGGGCGGTGAACGCTTCGTACAGCGACTCCGACGGCGAATACACGGGCAACCAGATCCTGATCGAAACGGCTGGCGACTGGAACTACGCCCGCCCGTCCGACGGCCTGTACGCTGCCCCGAACTACAACCCGTTCGATCCGGCCTTCCTTGCTGGCAACTGGTCGCAAGCGACGTATGACCTGCTGTCGGCCAACTCGACCGGCAATACGAAGTACAACCAGACCCTGGTGTCCGGCGTTGTCTCCGGCGACGTGTTCGAACTTCCGGCCGGCCCGCTGGGCGTTGCGGTCGGTGCTGAATGGCGTCAGTTCGAAATCGACGACATGCCGGATCCGCGCGCTTCGAACAACGAGTTCTGGGGCGTAACCTCCGCCGGCCGCACGGCTGGCGAAGACAAGGTGTCGGAATTCTTCGTCGAGACGAACATCCCGGTCCTCAAAGGCCTGCCGTTCATCGAAGAACTGACCATCGACGCTTCGGCGCGTGCGTTTGATTACGACTCATACGGCAACGACAGTGTCTGGAAGGCCGGCCTCAACTGGCAGGTGCTGCCGAGCGTCCGCATCCGCGGCACGAAGGGCACGTCCTACCGCGCTCCGGCTCTCTACGAACTGTATCTCGGCAACCAGACGGGCTTCCTGGCGCAAACCGCCATCGACCCGTGCATCAACTGGGCTGATACGTCGAACGTGAACGTGCAGACCAACTGCGCTGCAGCTGGCATCCCGGACGACTACACCGGTGCTGGCAGCTCTGCCCTGATCATCACGGGCGGCGGCGCTGGCGTTCTGCAGGCAGAAACGTCGGAAGCCAGCACGCTGGGCTTCATCTGGACGCCTGACTTCATCGACTTCAGCCTGGCGATCGACTACTTCGACATCACGATCAACGATCAGGTTGCACAGCTCGGCGCCGGCTCCATCCTCGGCGGCTGCTATGGCTCACCGGTCTATCCGAACGCGTTCTGTGACCTGTTCACGCGCGCGCCGGGTACCGATCCTGCTCGTCCGAACCAGATCATCTCGGTGCTGGATAGCTACATCAACGTGAACCAGCAGGTCACGTCGGGCTTCGACATCACGGCTCGCTACGAGCATGAATTCGACTTCGGCGATCTGGTTATCGACCTGTCTGCCACGAAGACGAACGAAGACGTCAACCTGCTGTTCGACCCGAACCTTGTTTCGGGCTTCGACAACAACGACTTCAACGGCTCGCTCGGCGATCCGGAGTGGGTTGGCGACGGCGCCATCCAGCTGCGTCAAGGCGACTGGACCTACTCGTGGTTCGTCGACTACGTCGGCAAGATGGATCAGGAAGCCTTCGCTCCGGCGCTGGTTGCCTATCAGGGCGTCAACATCCGTCGCATCAACTCGACGGACGAGTGGCTGTCTCACGACGTGTCGGTCCGCTATCGCGGCGACAACTTCGTGATCACGGGTGGTGTCTCGAACGTGTTCGCGAACCCGCCGCCGGCGATCACGACGGGCGTGTCGACCCGCTTCGGCGTCACCCCGGCGTTCGCTTCGCAGTACGACCTGCGCGGCCGCACGTTCTTCCTGCGTCTCGGCTACGAGTTCTAGGCCAAGACCGGAGTTTGGAATGGGAAAGGGCGCACCTCGGTGCGCCCTTTCTTTTTGTGCCTGGCCTTTTGTACCTGGGAGTTTGAAAACGACAGCGAGGTTATCCTTGCTGTGTGCATTGCGATCGGGGCTGCGCCCCAGGTTCAGTCGCGGCGCGCGAGAATGTCCGGCGTGATCGCGGCGATGCTGGTGACGCCCGTCAGCGCCATGGCCACGCGCATCTCGGCTTCGATGAGCTGAAGGATGTGAGCGACGCCAGCATGGCCGCGAGCGGCAAGCGCATAAGCGTAGGCCCGCCCCAGCAGCACGCCATTCGCCCCAAGCGCCAGCATCCGCACGACGTCGAGGCCTGATCGAACGCCGCCATCAGCGAAGATCGTGGTCCGGCCGCCGACAGCCTGAGCGATGTCGGGTAGCGCGCGTGCGCTGGAAAGCACGCCGTCAAGCTGCCGACCACCATGGTTGGAGACGACAATACCATCAGCGCCGGTCTTGATTGCCGCACGCGCATCTTCGGCGTCGAGGACGCCCTTGATAACCAGCGGGCCCTTCCACTCGGAACGGACCCATTCCAGATCGCGCCATGTGACGCTGGGATCAAAATTCTTGCCCAGCCAGCCGAAGAAATCGTTGAGGCCCGAGCTACGGCCGAGCACAGGCGCGACATTGCCAAGCTGGTGTGGGCGACCCATGACGCCGACATCCCACGCCCAGTCCGGGCGAAGCATGGCCTGACCTATCCGGCGCAGCGTGCCTGCGGCCCCAGCCGCGCCCGCAAGACCCGATCGGTAATCGCGATACCGCGAGCCGGCGACCGGCATGTCCACGGTGAAGAGCAGGGCAGAGCAGCGCGCCACCTGCGCCCGTGCAATCAGGTCGCGCATGAAGCCACGGTCGCGGATCATGTAGAGCTGGAACCAGTAGGGTTCCGGCGTGCCGCGCGACACTTCCTCAATGCTGCAAGCGGAAACAGTGGAGAGCGTGTAGGGCACGCCGAAATCGCGCGCAGCGCGGGCGGCCTGAACTTCGCCGCGCCGAACAAGCATTCCGGAGAGCCCAATGGGCGCAAGCGCGACGGGCAATCTGGACTTATGGCCAAGTAACGTGACGGAGAGATCCAACTCGGAGACGTTGCAGAGCACGCGCTGGCGCAGCGCGATGTCGCGCAGGTCCTGCCGGTTTCGACGAAGCGTTTCCTCATCATAGGAGCCGCCGTCCACATATTCGAACAGGAATCGCGGCAGGCGACGGCGCGCCAGCTCGCGATAGTCGGAGATGGAGGCCGCCTTGAGCGCCATCAGATGCTCTTGGAGCGGCCGGCCCAATATGGCGCGCGAACCTGGGCGCGCAGGACTTTGCCCGCAGCGTTGCGCGGCAGCGTTTCCACGTAGTCGATCGTACGCGGACGCTGGAACCCGGGCAGGCGATCCCTGGCAAAGTCGAGGATCGATTGCGTGGTTTCGGCCGAGCCAGAAACGCCGGGTTTCAGTTCGACCACCGCCTTGATCTCTTCGCCCCAGTCCTCGTTAGGCACGCCGACAACAGCGGCGTCCGCGATCAGCGGGTGGCGGATCAGCACCTCGTCGATTTCGACTGGATAGATGTTCACGCCGCCTGAAATGATGAGTTCGGCGGTGCGCCCCGTAAGGAAGAGATCGCCGTCTTCATCGAGACGCCCCATGTCGCCGAGCGTGAACCAGTCCCCACGATAGCTGGCGTCGGTCTTGCCGTCTTCCTTGTAGTACTCGAACCGACCGGTGGCGGGAGCCTTCACATAAATGAGGCCCTCCTGGCCCTGCGCGACGGGATTGCCGTCTATGTCGAGCAACTTGATCTCGACACCGGGCACCGCCTTGCCGACCGTGCCAGGCTTCCTGAGCCACTCATGCGGGCGTACGAACACGCCGCCGCCCTCGGTCGACGAATAGTATTCGTAGAGGACGGGCCCGAACCAATCCATCATCGCTTGCTTCACGTGAGCCGGGCAGGGCGCCGCGCCATGGATCATCCAGCGCATCGAGGACAGATCGTATTTGCGGCGTGTCTCCTCCGGCAACTGAAGCATCCGGTGCATCATGGTGGGCACGACGTGTGTGTGCGTCGCCTTGTGCTGATCGATCAGGCGAAGCGTTTCCTCAGCGTCCCACTTGTCCATCAGCAGCGTGGTGACCCCGGCATTGATCGGGATGACGAAGTTAATCCCGAGGGGGGCCGCATGATAAAGCGGACCCGTCAGCAACGAGATGTCGGAGGCAGGATTCCACTGCGCCGTTTCGTTGCAGACGCCAGTGAGCTGCGAGACCACCGGACGCGTGCGGCGAAAAACGCCCTTGGGACGACCCGTCGTGCCGGACGTGTAGAGCATGGTGGAGCCAGCCTCCGCGTCTTCGATGTCGTCGCCGCTTTCCGCGCCGAGCGAAGCGTGAAGATGCTCGAAGCCGTCTATGGCGCCGGCGAAAGAGAGCTTGGCGAGCAGCTTGTCGGACGCCGCCACCGCTGCCTGCGCGCCGGCCACGAAGCGGCCGCTTGCGATCAAGGCGCGAGCGTCGCTGTTGTCCACGACATAGGCGATCAGTTCAGGCGACTGGTGCCAGTTCACCGCCGTGAGCCGCAGACCGGCGCGCTGGGTGGCGGCCCAGACGACCGCAAACTCCGGGCTGTTATGGGCGAGCAGCGCAACGCCGTCTCCCGACTGGATGCCGCGCCTGCGCAGGAGACGCACAAGCTGGTTGGCCTGGGCGTTGAATTCCTTCCAGGTGAGGTTGCCGCTCGGAGATATGATGGCGGGCCGGTCTGGCGTGCGCCGCGCATGAACCGCGACGTGCATGCCGCGTGCGAGCAACTCATCGTCCGTGTAGCTGGCCGTCATGGAGTGTCGATCCTCGTTGCGGGATCTCGGCCCCGCCTGATGCGAACATAGGACCCTGACGGCCCGGCGGGCAATCGCCGCCGCATCAGGCTGGCGGCCGGAATTCGTCGCGAAGCTGACGTTTCAGCACCTTCCCGATTGACGAGCGCGGCAGCTGGTCGACGAGCGTGGCGTAGGTCAACCGCTGGGTCTTGCCGACGCGGGCGTTGAGCCAGGCTTTCAGCTCATCCGCCGTCTCG
>JAVBYB010000347.1 GCA_030824255.1 bacterium | reverse complement strand
CCGCCCGCCTTTCGAGCGGGGGATGAGGTGGTCGAAGGTGAGGTCTTCGTGGGAGCCGCAGTAGACGCACTTGAACCCGTCACGCAGGAACACGTTGAAGCGCGTGAAAGCCGGCTGGCGGTCCTGTTTCACGAATTCGCGCAGCGCGATGACGGACGGGAGCCGCATGGTGATCGACGGCGAGTGGACGTACTCATCGTATTCCGCGATCACGTCGACCCGTTCGAGGAAGACGGATTTCACCACCTCCTGCCATGGCCACAGCGAGAGCGGATAGTACGACAGGGGACGGAAATCGGCGTTGAGAACGAGGGCGGGCCACCCATTCTGAGCGAAGGACGGCGGCGCTTGCGTAACTAGCTGGGTCATGTGTACCCGTCATCTTCGACAGGTCAGGCAAGTGCCAAATGCCGGACCCGTCCGGTTCCCCAACCGCGCCACATGGCTCCAGCGACCGGGGTGATCGATTCTGTCTCATAACATCGTGACAGGGGGGCGACATGGCAAGCCCTGACGTCATGACAGCGCGGAAACCCCTGAAAACTGACGCCGGAGCGCATCACGCGCTCAGCAGCTGCGCGCATGATGCGCGCTGCCAATTCAGGAGCGGGCCTTCCTCGGGGGTGATGCGGCGGGAGGCCAGCCTGTGTGGCGCGATCCGCCGGCTTCGCCGGGGCAGGACTTGAGCGGTGTCACGCCCCGCCGCGTTGTTCCTCGCGGACGGCGTTGATGTAAGCCCAGAGCATGTGGGCGGCCACGCCGCGATAGGGACGCCAGCGTTCGCCGGTTTTCAGGAATTTCTTCGGGTCGTGACGTTTCTTCTCGTTGGTGATCATGCGGTAGGCCTCGCTGAGGCCGATGTCGGCGTGGGGGAAGACATCCCAGCGGCCGAGGCAGAACATCAGGTAGACGTCCGCAGTCCAGGGGCCGATGCCCTTCACGGCGACGAGTTCGGCCTGGGCGTCGGCGTCGGTGGCCCTGGCGACGCGGCGCAGGTTCAGCGAACCGCTGGTGACGGCTTCCGCGATGGAGCGGATATGCGCGATCTTGGGACGGGAGAGGCCGCAGGTGCGCAGGGCGTCGAAGTCGGCCTCGAGGATGGCGGCGGGTGTGACCTTGCCGACGAGCGTCTCCACCCTGCCCCAGATCGTGCCGGCAGCCTTGGTCGAGAGTTGCTGGTAGGCGATGATGCGGGCCAGCCCGGCATAATCGCCCTGCCGCGTGCGCCATTCGGGAACGCCAACGCGCTCATGCGCTGCGGCGATCGTCTCGCAGGATTTGGCGAGGTGTTTCACGGCCCGTCTCAGCTGCTTCGCGTCGGTGACGTCAAGCTGGATGATCGCGGGGGCCTTGGGTGTGGGTTTTGGCATGGGGAGAGAGTTTCACCGGGCGGAGTCGCGTGCAAGCGGGTGAGCCAGGGGATGCTGACGGAGGGTGACAGCAGGCTTTGCGGGCTTCGGGATGGCGTTTGCGAAACTCCCGCTTGTCATCCCGGGCGAGCGCAGCGAGAACCGGGAACCATCGAGAGGCTGTCGTGCGCTCGCAATGGGTCCCGGACAGCGCTGCGCGCTTCCGGGATGACAAGCGGTGTGCGGCGCGACAGATTTGGAAGAACGCCATGGCCAAGCAATCCCCCATCCGGAAACTGCGTCGCGACCGGTCGCGCCTTGAGCAGGAGCTGGCCCTCGCGCAGGGCACGGACGATGCGGCGGCCATTCCGGTGCTCAAGAAGAAGATCAGCGATCTCGACAAGGAGATCGCCGCGCTTGAGACGAAGCGGGCGGCCGAGGGCGCCTAAGCGAAGCTATTCCAAATACGCGGCGAGGTTTGCGAGCGAGGAGCGGATTCCCTCGTCGTGGCTGTCGCCGTCGATGCCGGGCGGCACATCCTCGCAGCGGACATGGACGCGGGTTGCGCCATCTTCAGGCGTGAAGGTCCATGTGACCCGCATGGTCCCGGCGAAGGCAGGATCATCCGACTGGAAGACGCTCGACTGTTCGACCCGCTCGCCCGGGACGAGCGCCTCGAAGCGGCCTTCCACGACATCCGATCCATCGCCCGCCTTGCCCTGCTCTCCAGAGCCTTCAGCATAGACGAGCGCCATCCGGTAACGGCCGCCGGGACGTGGCTCGAAGGTTTCGATGCGGCCTGTCATGCCTTCGGGCGGCATCCATGCGGCCAAGGCGGCGGGATCGACGAAGGCGGCATAGATCCTGTCCGGCGTCGCGCGTATGAGCCGATCGGCTTCGTCGATGACGGGATGAGTGGATGTGCGCGTCATGCATCCGAGCATAGGGCGCAACACAGAGACGGCAATGTTACGACGCGATCAGGCGGGACGGACGGCCGCGAAGGCTGCCAGAAAATCGGAGAGGCCGTGTTCGCCTGCCATGGCGGGACGCACAGCGACGGCCTTGCGAAGATCTGAGAAGGCCTGCTTCTCGCCGGGGCTGAGATTGCGCGCGGCGACAAAGTGCATTGGGGAACTTTCGAAGGCGCGCGACTCAGCGGGGCCGGATTCCAGAACTGCGATGCCAGAGTGGCGACGGTCGCGGCGGATCTTTTCCATCAGGCTCATGACGCCGGCGGCGGGACCTTCGAGGACCTGCAGGAAGACGCCTTCATAGAACAGCATGAGGCCGGTGACGCCGGCGCCTGCATTGGCTGATTTCGCGCGGAGATAAATGCGGTCGAGCTCTTCAGCTCGCAGCACGCCGACGGCGGTGCTCATGTAGACGACGCGATAGAGCGACCCGGACTGCATGCGTGCCTCCGTTCATCCGATTGAGAGGATGCGCCTTCAATGGTGAATGGGAAATTAGCGTTTGTGTCACACTGCGGTTCCGTACCGATGTGTGTCGCGCACGCAACCGCAGGGTCAGGCGCTGCTTTTGTCGGCGGAGAGTTCCGCGACGCCGTGCGCGAGCGTGATCGTGACGGTGTCGCCCTCCCCCGTGACGCGCTCGGGGCGCCAGCGGCGCTGGAAGGCGCGGACGACGGCGGCCGTGGCCTCGTCAAACACGCTGGTGACATGAAGCTTGTAGCCGATGCGCTGCAGGTCTCGCTGGAACTCTTCCACGGTCATTCCGGCGTCGCCCATCGCCGCGCCGTGCATCATCCAGGGTTCCGGACGCTGCGGCTCCGGCCACAGGCCGACGCCGGCTTCGGCGAAGCGCTTCCACGGGAACAACTCGCCGGGATCTTCCTTGCGGTCGGGCGCGATGTCGGAATGCGCAACGATGTTGGGCTGGGGGATGAACCAGCGCGAGCGGATGCCCTGGCAGAGTTCGAGGACGGCGGCGAGCTGCGGCTCGGTGAAGGGACGATAGCCCCATTCATGGCCGGGGTTCACGATCTCGATGCCGATGGAGCGGGAGTTGAGATCCTCGCGGCCACGCCATGAACTGCGGCCAGCGTGCCAGGCGCGTTTTTCTTCGGGGACGAGGACGAAGATGCGGCCGTCTTCTTCGACCATGTAGTGGGCGGAGACGCGGGGCTCGCGGTCTTCCTGCAGGCGGGCAAGCGCGGAGGGGCCGTCCTGCATTCCGGTATAGTGCAGGACCAGCATGTCGAGCGGGTGTTGCCGCTCGTTGAAATTGGGGCTGGGGGCCGGGATCAGGGTCAGACTCATGGACCGATCTTGTCGCCAACGGAGGCTTCAGGGAAGCGCCGGTTGCGGCGGACACCGATGATACCGACGCCGGCCAGGGCCATGATGCCGCCCACAACCATTTGCCAGGTGACGGATTCGCCGAGGAACGCGACGCCCAGGAAGACGGCCATGACGGGCGTCATCAGAGTGAGCGGCGACAGGAGCGTGACGTCGTACTGCTTGATCAGGCGGTAGAAATTGCCATGGGCAAAGATGGACACGCCCAGCACCGCGAAGATGCTGGAGGCGTAGACGCGCCAGTCGAGCGCGGCGTAGGCGTCGGCCTGCCCTGTCTCCCAGATGAGCGACATCAGGGCGAGCGGCAGGATGGAGAAGAGGCCGATCCACGCCTGCAGGCGCATGGCGGGCATGGGCTCGATGCGCTTCATCAGGATGTTGGCGATAGCGCCGCAGAGCGCCGCGCCGATGAGGTAAACCGCGCCGATCGTGAGCGAGAACTGGGCGGGATCGATCATGATGATCATCACGCCGACAAAAGCGAGCACGATGCCGGACGTGCGCCAGATGCCGATCTGCTCCTTCAGGAAGATGATCGATAGGATTGTCGTGAAGGGCACGCCGAGTTGTCCGATCACGGCGGCGACGCCGGCGGTGGAGGTGGCGAGGCCGAGAAACAGCAGGCCGAAGTGGAACCCGGCCATGCCCATGGCGATGAGGAACATCATGCCGATCTGGCGCGGCGCGGGCAGCAGGAAGGGCGCGAGTATGGCGGCGAGCAGCGTGACGCGAACGGCGGCGAAGAACAGCGGCGGCACGTCGCCCGTCGTCACCGTCCAGCGGGTGATGACGAGGTTGAGCGCCCAGAACAGGCACACGGCGACGAGCAGCGCAAAGTCCGCGGGTTTCATGGCCCCGGGTTCCTGACTGGGAGTGGTGTGGGAATTAGTCGCCCCGCGGTGGTGTCGCGCCGCGGGCGATGATGCGCAAGGGTTTGGGTCGCGACAATTTGGGGGCAGCCCCCCATCAGCCATACGTCACCCGCCCTCCACGAGGCAGGACATGACCGCGTGATCAGGCAAAAAGCGGTTGGCTAGAGTTCGATTACCCAGCCGTCGGCGGTGCGGCGGGCCTCAAGCGGCTGGGACGTGTCCGGAGCCGGGGCGCGCTTGTTGCGGCGGGGCCGGGTCAGCGACAGGAAGATGGCCGCGATGGCGAGCATGATGCCGATGAAGGTCGTGGCGATCAGGGCGGCTAGCGCGGCAACCATCAGGAAAAGCCCGAAGCCCACCTTGGCGACGAAGCCGAATACCCGCTGAAGCGCCGTCATGAAGCGCGTTCCCAAATGGGTCTGGCCAAACGTGTCGGTCATGCCGGGGCTCCCTATGACTTAAAAGGTGCGCCCGTTGACCCGAAAGTCAATCGGCCCGGATGAGAAAACCCCGATCGGCGCGGATTCTCGCATACGCCGTGGTTATCGCGGCCGACTTTTCGTGCG
>JAVBYB010000348.1 GCA_030824255.1 bacterium | reverse complement strand
CAACGTGCTCGGCTTCCCGTACATCTTCCGCGGCGCGCTCGACGTGCGCGCCCGCACGATCAATGAAGAGATGAAGGTCGCCGCCGCCCGCGCGCTTGCGGAACTTGCGCGCGAAGACGTGCCGGACGAAGTCGCCGCAGCCTACGCCGGCGCCCGCCCGACATTCGGTCCGGAATACATCATCCCTGCCCCGTTCGATCCGCGCCTGATCTGGTATGTGCCGCCGCTGATCGCGCAGGCCGCAATGGACACCGGCGTCGCCCGCAAGCCGATCGCCGACATGCAGGCCTACCGTGACTCGCTGGCCCAGCGCCTCGACCCGGCCGCCTCCTTCCTGCAGCGCGTCTATGGCAAGGTGCGCGGCGAAAAGAAGAAGCGCATCGTCTTCGCCGAGGGCGAGGAGCCGTCTGTCATTCGCGCGGCCTGGCAGTTCAAGACGCAGGAACTGGGCGAGCCCATCCTCGTCGGCCGCGACGAACAGGTGACCCGCAACATGCAGCTGCTGGGCATTCCCGCCGGCGAGCTCACCATCACCAACGCCCGCGTGTCCGACCAGAACGAGGTCTATACCGAGTTCCTGTACAAGCGCCTGCAGCGCAAGGGCTACCTGCAACGCGACGCCCAGCGGCTGATCAACCAGGACCGCAACGTGTTCGCCGCCACCATGGTCGCCCTTGGCCATGCCGACGGCATGGTCACCGGCGTCACGCGCAACTACGCCACCTCGATCTCCGACGTCCTAATGGCGATCGACGAGCGCGAGGATGTGCGCCCGATCGGCATCTCGATCATCATCGGCAAGACCGGCCCGATGCTGATCGCCGACACCAGCGTCACCGAAATGCCCGAAGCCGAAGACCTCGCGCAGATCGCCCGCTCCGCAGCCGGCGCCGCCAAGCAGCTCGGCTTCACGCCGCGCCTCGCCTTCCTCTCCTACTCCACCTTCGGCAATCCGCCGGGCGAGCGCATGGCGAAGGTGCGCGATGCTGTCGCGCTGCTCGATGCGCAAGGTGATGTCGGCTTCGAATACGATGGCGAGATGGCGGTCGATGTGGCGCTGTTCCCGGAAGCGCGCCGACTTTATCCGTTCTGCCGCCTCACTGGCCCGGCCAACGTGCTGGTGATGCCCGCCATCCACTCGGCGGCGATCTCGACCCGCCTTGCAGCAGCCCTTGGCGGCGCAACCGTCATCGGGCCGCTGCTCGTCGGCCTCTCCTCGTCGGTGCAGATCGCCCAGCTCGATGCGACGGCGCAGGACATCGTGAACCTCGCCGCCTTCGCCGCCTACAACACGAGTGGTTGATACGGGCGGCTGTTAAGGGCGGACTACTCGGCCGGCAGCGGGGACGTCGTCCCCGCGTCGGCGACGGGCTTCTTCATGAAGGCCTGCCGCGCCCATTCGGCCGCGGCGAGCGCAACCGCGATCATGCCGATCCAGACGGTGACGATGAAGAAGTCGTGGTAGCCGTTGGTTTCGATGAAGACGCCGAGTTCGGCGCGCCCCAGCGATCCGATCAGCATCACCAGCGAGCCGAGCAGCGCATACTGAACCGCCGCGAATTTCGGGTTCACCATGGCCGTGAGATAGGCGACGAACGCCACGCTGGCGAAGCCGCCGGCGACGTTCTCGACCGCGATGGCGACGATAAGCCGTGACAAAGCCTGATCGCCAAATCCTGACAGCATTGGGCCGATGCCCGTCATCGCCAGGAACGCATCCATCCCCGCCCCGCCCACGGCAAGGTCCGCGAAGATCAGGTTGGTCAGCGCCGCAATCAATGCGCCGAACACGAGGCACGGCAGGCGGCCGATCGCGATCAGTGCGACACCGCAGATCACGGATCCAGCCACCGTCATGAAGACGCCAATCGTCTTCGAGGCAATCGCGACGTCGGTGTTGGAATGCCCAAGCGCGCCCTGGCTGATCGACGGATTGCCGATGAGACCGACCGTCGGGTCCCCCAGATAGAAGGGATAGGCGAAACCGCCCCAGATCAGGTCGACGAAGCGGTACATCAGCACCAGCCCAAGAACCAGGATCACCGCCCAGCGCAGGCGCTGCACCAGGTCCATCAACGGGTCGAGTATGGTGTGGAACAGCGTATCCGCGGCCTTGGTCGCCCACGACCCCGCAGGCGTCACGTGCGTCGCCGCCACCGGCTGTCTCCGCAGCAGCCATGCGGCGATCAGGCCTGGCAGCAGGATCAGCAGCCCGACAATGATCGGCGCCTGCACGCGCGTGAAGATCGCCGCCGATGGCGGCGGCGTCTGCGTCAGAGAGTCGATGAAGAACACGACGATGATGCCGATCGCGACCGCCCAGCCAGCCGCAACAACGGCCACGGTGGTCTGCACTGTCCGGGGCGGGAAGGACGCCGCGAAGGATGGCCGCGTGTCATGGCCGCCCTTTTCTGTCGACGAATGGTCAGGCTCCTGCGCCACCAGCGTGCCGGTCGCAGCAATGGCCATGCCCACCGCAATGATCAGGTACACGGTTGACCAGGGAATGATGTCGGCGAGCGTCAGCGCGAACAGGCCGGTGAACAGGCCGGCAAAGCGGTAACCCATCTGGTAGACCGCGGACATCAGGTCCCGGTCCTCGTCGGACTCGGCGATCTCGATCCGCCAGGCTTCCAGCACGATGTCGTGCACCGAGGACGCAATCGCCACGATGACGCTGATGCCCGCAAGATAGAGCACGCCCTCTGACGGGCGCGACAGCGCCAGCAACGCCAGCAGGCCTGCAATGATCAGCTGCATCACCAGAAGCCAGCTGCGGCGTGGGCCGAACTTCTGCAGGAACGGAATGCCGATGCGCGGGAACCACGCTTTCTGGAAGCCGGGCGCCCAGATCAGCTTGAACGAATAGGCGAGGATGATGAAATTCAGGATGCCGATCTGGCTCGGCGTGACGCCTTCGGCCGTAAGCCAGGCGTTGAGCGTGCCGAGTACGGCGCCATAAGGTATCCCCGCCGCAAGCGACAGAAGCAGCATCGCCAGCATCTTGCGATGCCGCAGCGCCTTCAGTGCGCGCAGCCAGCGCGGGACGGGCTTTGCCTTGTCGTTCGCAGGAGTTGCGGCGTCCGTCATTCTGCAGCCTGCTTCTGTCGCGACGCCCAGCGCAGCGCCAGTTCGCGCAGGCGCGATGGATCGATCGGCTTGGCGGCGAGCTGCGTGATGCCGGCTTCGCGCGCGCGATCTTCCAACTCGGGATCGATGTCGGCCGTCAAGGCGATGATCGGGGTTTCGGCCGCAGGCCCGTCAAGGCGGCGAATGCGTCGCGTCGCCTCGAGACCATCCATCACCGGCATGCGGATATCCATGAAGATGACGGAGTACAGGGTTTCGCCCATCCTTTCCAGCGCCTCGGCGCCGGTTCCCGCAGTGTCGACCCGGAACCCCGCAGCCGTCAGCGCGGATCGGAAAAGCAGCGCGTTCACCGCATTATCGTCAGCGATCAATACGGTGCCGGCCTCGCCAGGCTTCCTCGCTTCCTCCGCCGGATCAGGGGCCGCCCTTCCCTGCACCGACAGGCCCACCCGCTCGATGATGGAGGAGGCTCGCAGGGGCCGGATCAGATAGCCCGCGCAGCCCATCTGCCGGAACTGTTCGATGCGCGACCGGTCGCGCGGGCGCAGCACCACCAGCGTCTGTTTCGACTTCGCGATGGCTTCGATCTGCGCCGGCGCCATCGCGGCGTCGAGGATCACCAGATCCGCATCCTTTGCGCTGGCGACGGCAACCGCGCCCTCGCGCGCCAGAGCGGACATGCACGCCAGTTGCGAAGCCGGCGCAAGGTCCAGCGCCACTTTCAGGCGCCGCTGCGGCTGTGGACGCGACTGCGATCCCGCCACGGCGGCCAGCGGCAGCTCCACGACGAACATCGCGCCATGACCATAGGACGAATGCAGATGCACCCTGCCCTTCATCGCCTCAACCAACCGGGCGACAATCGCCAGCCCGAGGCCGACGCCGCCATCGCGCTGGGCATCGCCCGCGCTCACCTGGCTGAACGCCTCGAACAGGTGCGCCTTGGCGTGTTCCGGCACGCCCGCGCCCGTATCACGCACGACAAGCTCAAGCCCAACGCCGTGCGCGCCGGGCCGCGCCTCGATCAGCACGGCGCCGGTCTCCGTGAACTTGATCGCATTGCCCGCAAGGTTGAACAGCACCTGCCGCAACCGTCCCGGATCGCCCATCATCTTCAGGGGCAGGTCGGGATGCACGATGCCCGCAATATCGAGGCCCGCCGCATGCGCGCGTGGCGCCAGCAGCTCGGCGACATCCTGCACGATCTCGCTCGGCTCGAACGGCGAATTGTCGAGCGGAATGTCGCCCGCTTCGAGGCGTGAATAGTCGAGCACGTTGTTGAGCAGGTCGAGCAGTCGGGCGCCGGACTTTCGGATCGCGCCGGCATAGTCGCGCTGCTCCGCCGTCAGCTCGGTCTCTTCCAGCAGCGCCGCCATGCCGAGAATGCCGTTGAGCGGCGTGCGGATCTCGTGGCTGACCGCGGCCGTGAATCTGTGCGCGGCATCCGGCGCCTCGCGCTGGTCGCACATCGCCAGACGCAGCCCATCGACAGGCGCAGACACGCGCCAGCTGCGCCCGGCCTTGTCCACCAGCTGCGAGGCAATCGCGGCCGGAAGCTCGAACGGCGCGCTCATGCCAGGCAGGAATCCCGAAAGCGGGCTGGCTGCGATGATGCGTCCCTTGCCGTCGATTGCGATGGCCGCTCCTGGCCAGCCGCGCACAAGTGCGGCCATCGTCCCCGCCGGAACGTCATCGTCATTTGCTGCGGAGAGTGTGTTCATGGCCATCGCGGCGACCCTGAAGGCGCCTGCTGACCATCAGATTAACGGCGCTTTCAGCGCGCCATCAGGCTCGGCAATTCACCAAGGTCGCCGCCGGCTTCACGCGCAAACAGCTTGCGCGCGGGCGGGATCATGCCGGCTGCCGCCATCGCCGCGCCCGCCGCCAGCCGAACCGGCAGTGCGGACGAGAATGTGCGCGCAAATCCCTCCATCGCCGCTGCCGTTGCAACGATATCGCCGCGCCGCCAGGTCGTGTACGGCGCCAGCGCGCTCGCCGCCCCGATATCGAGGCCGGCCTGCGCCGCTTCGGCGA
>JAVBYB010000422.1 GCA_030824255.1 bacterium | reverse complement strand
GCCTGAAACACCGCGCCGACAATCACGCAGATGATGAGGAGGCGCGTCCAGCCTTTCCAGCCGACATTGAACATGCGGCCAGAGAAGGAGACTGGCGCACGCACGCGGCCGCGCGGGCCGATATCGGGATCTTCCCAGAAGGGATCGCGCTCACGCTCAGGCGCAGCCTCGAACTGCACTTCCGTGATCCTGGCCGGGACGTGGGGGTCGCTCTGCCGCGGCTGTGACATCGATACGGCCTTTGCGCGGGCCCGGAACGCAAACGCGCGCCGGACGCAAATTACACTGACGCAAGAACGCTATCAGTCTGTCGGCTCAAGTCCACGGGGAGGACGGTATTCTTCCGGCTCGTGCTGCAATTGGGGCGGGCGACGATCGACTGGATGCTTCGAGACTTCGACCTGGTGGGGATAGGGGATGGTGATGCCGTTGGCGTCGAACGCCAGTTTGACGGCGCGAATCGTATCGCAGCGCGCATCCCACCAGTCCGCATTCGAGACCCATGCGCGGGCGCGGATATCGACGGAGCTGGTGGCCAGTTCGACGACCTTGACCCAGACCGGCGGCTCGGAACGGATGCGATTGTCGTCGTTGAGGATGCCCGTGATAAGGCGGACGGCCTTGTCGAGATCGTCGTCGTAGTCGATCGAGAACAGGAGATCGAGGCGGCGCAGGCTGCGCGCCGACGAGTTCACGATGACATCACCCCATGCCCTGTCGTTCGTGATCACGACTTCGCGGTTGTCGATCGTGTTGAGCACCGTCGTGAAGGGCGTGATGTCGGCGACGGTGCCGTCCTGGCCGGAGATGCGAACGTTGTCGCCGATCTTGTAGGGACGGAAGACGGCGATGACGACGCCGGCGGCGACGGCCTTCAGCGTGTCCTGCAGGGCCAGCGCGATGGCGAGGCCGGCGGCGCCGACGATGGCGAGGAGAGAGGCGGTGTCGAAACCGAACTGCTGCAGGGCGGCGATGAGGCCAACGGCGAAAGCGCCGAACCGCACGAGGGCGCCGAGGAAGTTGAACAGGGTCTCGCCGCCTGAGTGCGCGCGGTCGACCTTGCGGCCGAATTTGCGCACGCGCGATCCAAGCCACGAGCCGAGGAACCAGACCCCGACAAGTATGGCGAGGCCCCGGATGGCGGCGACGCCGAGGGTTTCGGCCTGCTCCAGCGGGTAGCCGAACAGGAGGTTTGCGGCGAAGGCGCCGGCAATAAGCAGAAAGGCGAGCCGGATGATCGCACCGAGAATGTCGATCATGACATGGTCGGCCGATTTGGGTTCGTCGCCCTCAGCCTTCTTGTGGCGCAGGCCGGAAAGCTTTCCGGCGATGAACACCAGCAGCCGGGCGACGAGGATGCCTACGAGATAAGCCAGCACGAGGGCGATGGCCGACCACATCCATTTCTGCGTCTGGCCATCGAAATCGAAGGCCCAGAGGCGGAAAGCGTTGAGCTGCTGCTGAAGGTCCATACTTGAATCGGCCTGTTTCGATGTCTCCGCGCTGACGTAATGCGGAATCGCCGATGGCCCAAGTCGTTTGGATGCCGGTCCCTTGAAGACGGGCGCCTATCCGGTCTTGCGGTAGCAGGTCCAGTGGCTTTGCATCTTCAATTGCCAGGCGAGCGCAGTCGCGAAAATCTGGGCTTTCGGGTCCAGCATCCCCTGGTCGCGATAGGTGTTCCAGACGTCGCCCCAGGTAATCTTGCTGTACTGAAACAATCCCGTGTAGGGCCCTGCCGGATTGACGATCCGCGCCCGTCCCTCGGATTCGCACATCATGACCGCGTACATGCGGTCCACGCTTTCAGGGTAAGGGTGCGCCACACGGCCTTCAGCTATCCATGTTCGGTACAGAGCGAGGGTCGCGGCGTCCGGCATGGCGCGTGGATCGGCGATTTGGGGAGGCGTGACGCCTGCTTCCGGAGCGGAGGGCGTGGGCGCCGCTGGCGGCGGGCTTGCCGTGGCGCAGGCGCCGAGAGACAGCGTCGCCGCTAGCGCGAGCAGTCGCACATTCATGCGCACACGTGCAGCCATCGTGCGTCCCCACATCCGACCGATCGCGACTTTAGCACAACGCGCTGATGAGCGCACGCTGGTCGTCAATCCAGCGCGAAGGGCAAGCGGAGTCGTCCTGCGTCACATATCCAGCATGGCTTCCAGCGTCTCGATACGGTCGGCGTCGCGGGAGGGTTTGTCCCAGCGGATGCGGTGGATGCGGGGGAAGCGCATGGCGATGCCGGAGCGGTGGCGGGGGGAACGCTGGAGACCTTCGAACGCAACCTCCAGGACGAGGCCTTCATCCTTGTTGGCGGTCACGGAGCGGACAGGACCGAACCGATCCAGCGTGTGGTCGCGCACATACTTGTCGAGTTGCGACAGTTCCTCGTCGGTGAAGCCGAAATATGCCTTGCCGACAGGAGTGAGTTCCTCGCCTTCGGGCGTGTGTCGCCAGACGCCGAAGGTGAAATCGGAATAGAGGCCGGAGCGTTTGCCGTGGCCGCGTTGCGCGTACATCAGCACGGCATCGACCAGATAGGGATCGCGCTTCCATTTGTACCACTGGCCGGCGGGCCGGCCGGCGACATAGGGCGCGCTCCAGCGCTTCAGCATCAGGCCTTCAATCTCGCGCGTGGGCGGATGGCTGCGCAGGTCCTGCAGGGCGATGGCGTCTTCGAAGCGCACAAGCGGCGAGAGATCAATGCGCGGATCGTCCAGTGTAACGACGAACCGTTCGAGGCGTTTGCGACGTTCTGCGAAGGGTAGCGGACGGAGATCTTCGGCGCCGTCCTGCATGATGTCGTAGGCGCGCAGCATGGCGGGGCGTTCGGCCATCTGGCGCGGGGAGACTGTCTTGCGGTTGAGGCGCTGCTGCAGCTCGTTGAAGGACGCAACACCGCCGCCGGGCGCGCGGATCAGGAGTTCGCCGTCGAGGGCGGCGTTGAAATCGGCGGCGGCGAGAAGGTCCGGGAAGGTGCCGGAGATGTCGTCGCCATTGCGGGTGTAGAGGCGGCGCTGGCCTTGATCGGCGACCAGTTGCACCCGGACGCCATCCCACTTCCACTCGGCAGCGAAGTCGGCAGGCGAGATCAGGTCGGGGCTCAGCTCCTGCGGGTCCATGCGCTGAGCCTTATCCAGTAAGGGATGGGCCAGCATCGGCGGACGAAAGGGGGAGAGGGCCAGGCTGACCGGCTTTTCGGCGCGGCCTTCTAGCCACGCGAAGAGTTCGACGTAGGGTGGCGACAGGCCGTGCCAGAGTTCCTCGATCTCCGTGACGTTGATCTTGCCGAAGTCTGCCAGCGCCTGTCGGGCGAGGCGCGCGGAGACGCCGATGCGGAGACCTCCAGTCACCAGTTTCAGCAATGCCCAACGGCCAGTGGAATCGAGGGCGTCGAGCCAGACTTCGACGCGGAGAAGGCCCTGCGCCTTGGTGGATTCCATGAGCGTGCCGACAACCTCATCCAGCGCAGGGGCTCTGTTGGCGCCGGGGCGCTGGGGCCAGATGAGGGAGATGGTTTCGGCCAGGTCGCCCACGTAGTCGTAGGATAGGCGAAAAAGCACGGGGTCAACGCGGCCTGCCACGAGTTCGCGCAGCGCGGCGGGCTTCACGGAGGGAATATCAAGATCGCCTGTGATGGCCGCAATGGCCCAGCCCCGCGCCGGATCCGGCGTGTGACGTAGATAGTCCCCGATCAGCTGGAGCTTCGCATTGCGCGACGGGGTGAGCACCAGCCGCTCCAGAAGCGCGGCGAAAGACTGCATGCCAATGGTATAGGGCGGAGGTGGCGGCCAGGCCAATCAGAAGCCGACATTCACCTTGTAACAGGTTCCGCCAGTCTCCACCGGCTGATGCAGCGCGGGGAGGTTGCCGGGCCAGCTGAGCGTCACGTCGCCCTGGTAGTCGAGCCGAAGCGGTTGTGGCCATCGGTGAAGGAAGTCAGCGCAAACGCGAATTGTGTTGTCGTCCATGCGTTCATAGCGGGCCTTGGGCGCGCGTTCGAGACTGGCGAAATAGGTCGGCGCCCAATCGCAGCCATGGCGCTTGGCAAGACCTGAATGATCCTTTGCGGTGGCGACGGCGGCTTCGATCGAGGCGGGGGCGGCACCGTCAATCAGCCTGGCGCAGCGGGCAAGGCGGATGAGGTTGAAGGCGTCTCCAATCGCGCGCTTGTCTTTCCTGGCATCGGACTGAAGCTCGGCCGGGAGATCGTCGATTCTGATGGGGTCGTCCCAGAGTGGCGCGAGCTCGCCATCAGCTGCATCGTGTTTCAGGGCGATCGCGTAGCAGTGACGGCCTGGGGAGGGGCGGTCGGCCATAAGCTCCGCGAAATGGACGCGCTCGTAAATGTTGAAATCGATCAGCAGGGCTTTCGAGGGCGGACCGGCGCGCTCGAAGGTGGTGCAAAGCTCGATGCTGGAGGGAGACAGGGGCGTGTACGTGACGTCGGTCGATGTCGTGGCGTGCAGATGGCTGGAGCGTACATCGCAGAGGCGGGGGTCGGGGTCGCGCCCGAGGTCGATGATGGTATCGCCAACTTCGCGGAGCGTGGCAGGAAGAGGACCGTAGGTGAGCGAGCATTCTGCGCCGCTTGCGATGGCGTCGAGCATGGCGAGGCGGGATGCGTCGCGAAGTTCCTCGAAGGCATAGGGCAGGCTTACGTCGATCGTGAAGCAGCTGCGGCCGGCGCCGTGCGGGCCTGTCAGGACGGGGGTGTCGAGGCTCATGATGGCGTCAAAGACGACGGTGACGTTCTTCTGACCGTCCGAGGGGGCTTCGAATTCCCCGCAGAGCTGGATCTGGCGGTCGTTGATGCGGGCGAGTTCGGGCTTGAGGGCCGGCAGGCTGGCGATGCGCTGGTTGATTGCGCGGACCATCTCGCTGCCGACGCGGCCCGGCATGGGCGCGTGCATGAGGACGTTGTGGCTAGTGCAGGGATTGGCGCCGAAGGGCAGCGGGCCTTTGTTAAGTGCGTCAGCGATTTCCTGCCGAGTTGCGGGGGCCGTGCCGTTGACGATCCAAGCACACCGGGCGGCGTGGACCAGTTCGTCCATGTCCAGCAGGAGGGACTCGTCGGCAGACGCACTGACGTCGATCGGCGGGCGGCGCGTGGCCATGCCGACGGCGAG
>JAVBYB010000162.1 GCA_030824255.1 bacterium | reverse complement strand
GCTGGGCCAGTTCGACATGGACGGCTTCGCCGACGCTCACGAAGGTCGGCACGCGGACACAGGTGGCGACGATCTGGATGTCATTGTCGATGATCTTGCGTGTCTCGGCGGCGATGCGCCATTCTTCCTCGGTGAAGCCATCGTCCATCACCTCGTCGATCGAGGGGATGACGTTGAAGGCGATCTGGCGCGGGAACTCTTTCGGTTCCGGCGACTGGTTCACATAGATGCCCTTGGTCTGCACCCAAAGCTCGTCGATGGCGCGCTGTCCCTCGCCCGAGACGGACTGGTAGGTCGCAACGACGGCGCGGACGACGCCGACGGCGTCATGCAGCGGCTTCAGCGTGCGGACGAGTTGGCAGGTCGCTCCATCCGGCACCGCGATGATGTTGCGCTTCGTGTAGCCGTCGATCGCGGCGGCATTCACCTCGGGCACCATCAGCGGCACCTGCGGGTCGTTCCGGAAGGCGCGGGAGGTGTCGATCACGATGCAGCCGGCGGCGGCGATCGCGTTGCCGTACTTGCGGGCAGGGGCGTCCCCGGTCGCCATGATGCAGAGATCGATCGTGGTGAAATCGAACTCGTCGACGTCGCGCGCCTTGAGCTCGGTATCGCCAAAGCTGATCGCGGCGCCCAGAACCTTTCGCGAGCCCAGGGCAATGAATTCGGCGGCGGGGAAACCCCGTTCGGCGAGGATGCTCAGGATCTCGCGCCCGACCATGCCGGTGGCTCCCAGCACTGCGACCTTTAGCGCCATAACTCTCTCCATAGCTGCTCCGGATATGGGAGCGCTCGTCGTCTTGTGGTCACATTCCTGCGGTTTTCTTCGTCATCAGCCCGCAGGGCAGGCGGAGCGAGCGTGTCGCGCCGCAAGGGACCCGGGGTCCAGTTGCCTCAAATCAGCCCGCAGGCCTAGTGGAATTGCGGAGGGATTCGAGCAGCCGGGATCCCGCCAGGAGCAGGAATGTCTGACGTCGCCACCCTCGTTCGACGCTATGTCGACCGGTACAACTCCAACGATGTGGAGGGCATGCTCGACTGCTGTTCCGAGGATGTGGTGTTCGAGACGATCACCAATCCGGGCGGATCCATCAAGCTGAACGGCAAGGACGAGATGCGCGAAGTGATCGAGGCGACGACACGCGCCTTTCGCGAGCGCCGGCACGAGGTCGTGAACATCCTTGTCGATGGCGTGAAGGCTGCTGCCGAGACGGTGTTCTCTGGCGTCGCCGCAGCCGAGCTGGGCAATCACGTGCGGCAGGGCGAGCATGTCTCCATCCGCGGGGCGACCCTGTTCGAGACGCGCGGCGACAAGCTTAGCCGCATCTGCGATTATAGCTGATCCTGCTCCCCCGCTTGGCCGGACGCGCCAAATCAGATCAAATGGGCCGTAAAGACGCGACAGGGGTGGTTCACATGAGGGCTGGCAGGTTCTGGTTTCTGGTGGCGGCTGCGGGCTTTGCGCTGACGTCCGGTTGCGCGACGTTCGGGGATGGCGCCGAGACTCAAGGCTGGCGCAAGGTGACCCAGACGGCCAAGCGTTTTGCCGTGTTCGTCAACGAGCCGGGAACACCGCGCGAGGGCGATCTCGTCACCTTCAAGATGCGCTATGTCTACATGCCCGGCGAAGTGAAGCACGAAGACAAGGAAGTGGCCTGGCAGGAATACCACGCCATGACCGTCAACTGCGCCGAGAACACGGTGAAGGTCGGTGCACGCACACGCTATGCGCCCGACGGCTCCACGCTCGCACAGGACGACAACCAGACCTTCGATGACATCCTGTGGGGCGTTGCGGCCGACGATGCGGCGCGCGCCAAGTGCAAGCAGGACTACTGGATCGGGAATGTCGTTATCCCGAACGGCCCGGACTGGATGGACGAAGCGCGCAAACACATCGCTGCGACGACGCCGCCCAACCGTCCATAGACCCTATGCCTCGCTCCACACCGCGAGCTCGTTTCCGCCCGGCTCGCGGAAATGGAAACGGCGGCCGCCTGGAAAAGAGAAGATCGGGCGGAGGATGTCTCCGCCTGCATCGGTCACTGATTTCAGCGCGGCTTCGAGGTCGTCGGCCTTGAGGATCACGAGCGGCGCGGCGCTGGTCTCATCCGGATCGCTCTGGAGACCGCCATCGAGACCGGCATTGGTCATCGCGGCGTAGGTCGGGCCATAATCCTGAAAGGTCCAACCAAAGGCCTTTGCGAAAAAGGCTTTTGAGCCGTCTAGTTCACCGCTCGCGAATTCCACATAGTCGATCTTCAGATGGGTCACGGCGTCATCCTTTTTGTTCGCTATATGTTCTAGCGCGCGCCACGCTTGGCTTCAAGACGTTGCGCGATGGAACCGCGCGATCTTTTGCGCCTAGAGATGTTTGAGGATCGCGTCGGCCATCTGGCGGGTGCTCATGGAGCCGCCAAGATCGGCTGTGCGCGCGCCATCCTCAAGCGCCTTGCCGACGGCGGCGAAGATGCTGTCGGCGATGTCGGGGCGGCCGAGGCTCCAGCGCATGACCATCTCGAGCGAGAGGATGGCGGCGATGGGGTTGGCGATGCCCTTGCCGGCGATATCTGGCGCCGAACCGTGGACTGGCTCGTAGAGGCCGGGCACGCCGGGCTCTCCCAGCGAAGCGGAAGGCAGCATGCCGATCGAGCCGGTGAGCATCGAGGCTTCGTCCGAGAGAATGTCACCGAACAGGTTGTCTGCGAGGAGAACATTGATGTCCTTCGGCGCTTTTACGAGATGCATCGCTGCGGCGTCGGCCAGCATGTGGTCGAGCTTCACGTCGCTGTACTGTTCGGCGTGGAGTTTCGTCACTTCCTCGCGCCAGAGCAGGCCGGAATCCATGACGTTGGACTTTTCGCACGAGAGCACTCCGGCGAATTTCGAGTCGCGCTTGCGGCCGCGCGCGAGTTCAAAGGCGCGGGCGGCGACGCGGCGGATTTCGCCGGTGGTGTAGCTCTGCGTGTCGACGCCGCGACGCTCGCCATTCGGAAGAGTTTCGATGTGTTTCGGCTGGCCGAAATAGACGCCCGAGGTCAGCTCGCGCACGATCATGATGTCGAGGCCTTCGACCAGCTCTGTCTTCAACGCCGAAGCGCCGGCGAGCGCAGGGAAGCAGAAGGCGGGACGGAGGTTGGCGTAGACATCCAGCTCCTTGCGGATGCGAAGGAGGGCAGCTTCGGGGCGCTTGTCGCGCGGAACGCCATCCCATTTGGGACCGCCGACGGCGCCCATCAGGATAGCATCCGCCTGTTTCGCACGGCTCATCACCTCGTCAGTCAGCGGCGTGCCGAAATGATCGTAGGAGACGCCACCGAAGAAGGCGGTTTCGATCTGCAGGTCGGGGGCGACGTGATTGGCGACGCGGCAGGCTTCTTCCGTCACTTCCGGGCCGATGCCGTCGCCGGGCAGGAGCAGCAGGGTCTGGGTTTTCGAGGTCATGGTTGCGGCGTCCGTTTCGGTATGCGGGGCGTCTTAAAGCCTTTCCTTCGCGCGGGAAACCCGAGGAGGGCTTATATCCATCGTGTCGCGGGCGATCTCCACGATCAGCTTGCGGACCCAGGCAAGGACAGGATCTGCCGCGCGCACGTGGCTCCACACAAGGGTGAGGTCGAGATCGAGGTTGGGGAGGGGCGGTTCTTTCAGGATCAAGCCGAACTGGTCAGCAAATCTGCTGGCGAAGGCGCGGCCCAGCGTGGAGGCGAGATCAGTCTGCGAGACGGCGGCGAGGGCGGCGATGAAGTGGGGCGTGGTCAGCGCCATACGGCGTTTCACGCCGAAGCGGGCGAGCTGTCCATCCAGCTCGGAGCCGGCGTCGCCGAAGATCGAGATGCCGACATGATCGACGCGACCATAATCTTCCGGCGTCCATTTGCGCTTCGCCATCGGATGGCCCTGGCGGAGGACGAGGGCGAGGCGATCACGCGTGACGGGTTCGCTGCGGGCCCCAGGCGGCAGGGGCGTGGTGGATTGGGCGAAAGCGAGATCGACCTGCCCGGTCTCCATCTTCTCCACCAGGTCTGGTCCGTAGCTCAGGAAGCGGATGTCGATGCCGGGCGCTTCCTTCGCGAGGCGCGCCATCAAGGCCGGGGCGAGCAGGATGGTGTGCGTGTCGAGGCCGACGATGCGGATGGTGCGTTCGGCCCTGGCGGGATCGAAGCTCGGCTCGCGGAATACGGCCTTCACATGATCTAGCGTCGTGATCAGCTGGGCTGACAGCGCCTCGCCGCGTGGGGAGAGTGCGTACCCGCTGGGGCCACGCACAAGCAGGGGATCGCCCAGCACCTCTCGCAAGCGCGCGAGGGCGCGGCTCATCGCCGGCTGCGAGAGACCGACATCGCGCGCCGCCTCGCTGACATTGCGCCGCTTCAGCAACGCATCGAGCGCCGGCAGCAGATTGAGGTCGACTCCGGATAGATGCACATCACGCATACAAGTAATACCAATTATGCATTTCTGATATGATCTGGCCGGGCGTATCTTCCTGTCAACAGGCAAGGAGACAGTAATGAGCGCAGCGAAGGGTCTGGTCACGGTGTTCGGCTACGGGCCGACGGGCGCGGCGACCGTAGAGCGTCTCGTGGCGCGCGGGCAGGCGGTGCGCGTGGTGCAGAGAAAGCGGCCTCAGCAGCTTCCGACGGGCGTGGAGTTCGCCGTCTGCGATGTGCTCGACGCGGATGATGTGAAGCGCGCGATGGCGGGCGCCGAACAGGCAGTGGTCACGATCGGTTTCGAATATCGTGGCGATGTCTGGCAGGCGGCGTGGCCGAAGGCGATGCGCAATCTTCTTGCAGCAGCCGAAGCCGCCAATGTGCGCGTGGTGCAGATCGACAATCTTTATATGTACGGCCCGCAGGACGAAGCGCTGCATGAAGACATGCCGCTGACGTCGCACGGCAGGAAGCCAGCCGCCCGGTCTGCGGCGACGCGGTTGTGGCAGGCTGCGGCCCGCGCCGGACGTGTGCGCTGGGCCGCACTGAGAGCGCCGGATTTCTACGGCGCCGGGGTGATGAACTCCCATATCGGCGCGACAGGTCTTGCCAGCATCGCGCAGGGCAAGGCTGCACAGATGATCATCACGCCGGATATCCCGCACGCCTTCGCTTATGTGCCGGATATTGCGCGGG
>JAVBYB010000349.1 GCA_030824255.1 bacterium | reverse complement strand
CGGCCGCCACATCATCCCGCGCGCGCAGGACCGGGGCGTCGCCGTCATGGTCAACGACCGGCCGGACCTGGCCGTCGAACTTGGCGCGGACGGGGTACATATCGGCCAGGGCGACATGCCTTACGCAAAGGCGCGCAGGCTGGTTGGTCCTGACGCCATTGTCGGCGTCACCTGCCACGATAGCCGCCACCTCGCCATGGAAGCGGGCGAGGCTGGCGCGGACTATGTCGCCTTCGGCGCCTTCCACCCCACCGACACCAAGGACCCCGCCGCCCGCGCCGAGCCCGAGTTGCTGACCTGGTGGCAACAGATGATGGAGCTGCCCTGCGTCGCCATCGGAGGCATCACAGCCGGCAATGCGCGGCCGCTGGTGGAAGCGGGTGCCGATTTCCTCGCCGTTTCCGCCGGAATCTGGCGCGCGGAAGGCGGCCCGGGCGCCGCCGTCAGGCATTTCAACGCCATTTTCGACGAGCTGGCGACCTGATCGGCCGCACCCCGGCCTGGAGGCAAAGGCTTGTGTTTTGAGGCTTTCCCGTTATTTGGGGCCGCCTAGCCAAGGCTGTTTGACATGTCCCGTCCCTCCCCCACCGTCAGCATCATGATGGATGCTGCCCGCGCCGCGGGCCGCCGCCTGATCCGCGATTTCGGCGAAGTCGAGAACTTGCAGGTATCCCGGAAGGGACCGGCAGACTTTGTCTCGGCCGCCGACAAGAAGGCCGAAGAGATCATCCGCAAGGCGCTCGAGAAAGCGCGTCCGGGCTATGGCTTCCTGCTCGAGGAAGGTGGCGAGGTCATCGGATCGGACAAGACCCACCGTTTCATCATCGACCCGCTCGACGGCACGCTGAACTTCCTGCACGGCATCCCGCACTTCTCCGTCTCCATCGCGCTGGAGCGTGAGGGCAAGCTGCGCGCCGGCGTCATCTTCGATCCGATGCGCAACGAACTCTTCTGGTCCGAAGAGGGCCAGGGCGCGTGGATCGACAACCGCCGCCTGCGCGTCGGCGCCCGCCGCAAGCTCAACGAAGCCGTAGTCACCACCGGCATTCCGCAGCTCGGCGTCAATGGCGGCGAACTCTTCCTCGACGAACTCGCGCGCGTGCGCACCGAAGTCTCCGCCGTGCGCCGCTTTGGCTCGGCCGCCCTCGATCTCGCCTGGGTCGCCGCCGGACGCTTCGACGCCTTCTGGGAACGTGGCCTCCAGCCGTGGGACATCGCAGCCGGCTTCCTGATCGTGCAGGAAGCGGGCGGCGTGATCATCGGGCTCGACAAGAAAGACGCCTTCAAGGGCTCCTTCGTCGCCGCCAACACCAGCCTCGCGCCGAAACTGGCGGAAACAGTGGAAGGCCGCATCCGCAAGCCCGCCCCGTCGGTCAAGCCGCGCACCGCCTGAACGCAGACCGGCCTCCGGGGGGAAGCATGGCGACGAGCCAGACCACGCAGCACGACAGCCGGCTGGCTTATCTCTGCCTCGCGGTGCTGCTTTTCGCATGGGCGATCCTGCCCCCGCTCACCATGCCGAACATTGCGCTGGACGCAGCCGAAGGGCTGATCTGGGGTCGCAATTTCGAGCTGGGTTATGCCAAGCATCCGCCGCTGCAGGCGTGGCTGCTCGAAGCCACGCACCTGATCTTCGGCAAAGGCTCCTTCGCCCACGTCTGGCTCTCGGCGCTCTGTATCGTGCTGACGCATTTCGCCGTCTGGCGCGCGGCCCTTCGTTTCGTCGACGCGAAGACCGCCTTCTGGGCCTCCGCCGCGCTGCAGACGATCTACTTCCACAATTACGCCCTGCCGGAGTTCAACCCGAACGTCCTGCAGCTGCCGATCTTCGCGTTCGCCGGCCTCTTCGCCATCGACGCCTTCCAGCGTGGCCGCGCACGCGATTGGCTTCTGCTCGGCCTCGTGGTCGGCATCGGCATCTACGTCAAATATTCCGCAGCCCTGCTCGCGCTCACCATCGCGGCGTTCTTTCTCGCCGACAGCGAAGCACGCCGCCGCCTCGCCTTGCCCTGGCCCTACGCTGGCGCGATCCTCGCCCTTCTGGTGGCCGCTCCTCACCTCTACTGGATCTACGAAACGGGCGGACAGACGCTCGACTATGTCGCCGCGCGCGCCCAGATCGCCCCGACAGCCGTCGAGCGCGCCGAGAGCGTCCTTGAACTTCTCGCCAACATGCTGATCGGCTTGCCGCTCCTTCTGGCCCTGATGCTGGGCCGCCCGAAGAAAGCCGATCGCGTCGCCAACCCCGCACCAGCCCCGAATGGCAGGCGGATCGCCTACTGGCTGATGCTAGGCCCGCTCGTGCTGACGCTTCTCGCCGTCGTCATCGCCGGCTTCCGCATCAAGGCGGCATGGCTCGCCCCTCTCTGGGTGTGGACGCCGCTCGCCGGCTTCCTGCTGTTCCGGATCAGCGCCGACCAGCGCCGCTGGCGCATCGGCGCAGGCGTCGTGGTCGCGATGACCGTCCTCGGCCTCGGCGCCTACATCGGCAACAACCTTGCCCGCCCCTATATCAGCGGCAAGGCGATGCGCGTGCAGTTCCCCGGGCAAGCGCTGGCGGACAATGTGGACCGCATCTGGGCCTCGCAAACCACGCAACCGCTGCGCGTCGTCATCGGCCCCACCCTCGCCGCCGGCAGCGTCGCGCACTATTCGCGCTTCGAACCACTCGCGCGCGTCGATGACGACGAGCAGGCCAACCCCTGGGCGCCCGACACGCTGATCGCAGACACTGGCGCCATCATCCTGTGGGATGCAGGCGACGCCGAGGCCTTGCCCCCGGAGATCAACGCGCGCCGTCCAGACGCCATCTATGTCGAGACGCTCACCCTGCCCCAGCAGACCGGCGCCGACACGCCGCCCGCGCGCATCGGCGTTGCCGTGCTTCCGCCGCGCGACGGGTTTCAGCAACCCGGCTAGGCGCGCGGCATCAGATCGCCAGCCGTCCATCCACCACGCATGAGCCGTGGATCACCAGCGCATCGTGATCGCGCATCGTCGGCTTCAGCGGAAGCTGCGGCTCATACCGCACCCATGCGCCCGCCTCCGGCCGCAGCCATGCCAGTCCAAGCTTCCTGCAGATGCCGATGATCGGCGTCGTGTCCCACGGCGTGTCATACCCGCGCGCATAGATCACCGCGCCGACCTCGCCCTTCCACTGGCGCGCCGCCCATGTGCCGATGGACGAGCCCATCACCTCATAATTCTTGAACTGTTTCACCAGCGCCTGCGTCTGCGGCGCATAGGCCTCCGGCGGATCACGCAGCAGGCCATGCACATCGCCAAGCCTGGCCGGACACACCTCGCGCGGCGCCAGCGTCTCGAACGCATCGAGATTGGTGATCCGGTGCACGCGCTCGGACCCGGGCCGGAAGCCATAGACCTCGTTTGACGAGACATCGCCGATATAGGCCGACATCACCTCGCCCCCATCCACAAGCGCCACCATGGTCGAGATGCCGTGGCTTTGCCGCCGGATGAAGGCCCGCGTGCCATCGATCGGATCGACCGTGAAATACGCGGTGATCGGCGCCGTCGGCGCAATGCTCAGCGAGTCTTCCTCGCCAATAACGCCGCAGCCGGGAAAGCATTCCGTGAAGGTGCGCAGATAAACCTCCTGCGCCGCCTTGTCGGCCGACGTGAACACGTCGTCCATCGTGCCGCCATAGCCCTGCTTGGTATGCGCCTCGAACGTCTGCCGCTCCGCCCGGATCACGGTAGCCGCGCGCCTTACCGCCTCCTTCAGGATGCGGCCCACGCTGTGGCCATTCAGCAAACCAAGATTGACGACATCGGACATGAGAACCTCCATGCCCGATATAGGTCGCCGACAGCGGGTTGTCCCGCCTACCCCTCGAACGGCCAGAAGGCGCGCACTTCCAGCCGTCCCGCATAGGCCATCGGATGCTTTGCCGCGATCTCGACGGCCTCCTCCATGCTGTCGCATTCAAGGATATCGAAGCCGACGATCACTTCCTTGCTTTCTGTGAACGGCCCGTCCGTGATCATCTTGCGGCCGCCCCGAACGCGCACTGTCTTGGCGTCACCCGGCGGGCGCAGCCGATCTCCCATCAAACGAACCTTGCGGCTGTCCACATCGTGGACCCACGCCTGGATATCGCCCGCCTCTTCCGGCCGGGTTCCCGGCTCGTTGTCAGTGCACACGAACATCATGAAACGCATGGATATTCCTTCCGCTGAAACCCGGAGGACGCGAGGCCGTCGTCAAACCCTACGTTTGCGCGACAGGAAAATTCAGTGATAGCGCCTCAGCCGCTCGTGAACTGCATCTCCGCCAGCTTTGCATAGAGCCCGCCCGCGCGGACGAGGCTGTCATGGTCCCCCTGCTCCACCACGCGGCCCTGGTCGAACACGACGATGCGGTTGGCCTTCCGAACAGTGGCGAGCCTGTGCGCGATCACCAGCGTGGTGCGGCCCTGCGCCGCCTGATCCAGCGCCTTCTGCACCATGCGCTCGTTGTTGGCGTCCAGCGCGGAGGTGGCTTCGTCCAGCAGCATCACGGGCGCGCCACGCACCAGCGCGCGGGCAATCGCGATGCGCTGGCGCTCGCCGCCGGAAAGCTGGCGGCCCTTGGCGCCAACTTCGGCCGCAAGCCCGCCACGCCCTTCAAGGAAGGCGAAGGCCTCGGCCCGCTTCAACGCCTCGCGAACCTCTTCCTCGCTCGCATCCGTGCGTCCGAAGCGGACATTGCCGGCGGCGTCGCCCGAAAAGATCGGCGCTTCCTGCGGCACATAGGCAAAGCGCGCACGCCATTCGGCGGGGTCAACCTCGCGCGCATCAAGATCGTCAAGCGAGACAACGCCCGTCTGCGGGTCGAAGAAGCGCAGGAGCATCCGGAAGACGGTGGACTTGCCCGCGCCCGAAGGGCCGACGAGCGCCACCATCTCGCCGGGCATCGCTTCCAGCGTCACGTCTTTCAGCGACGGGCCCTGCGCGTCCGGATAGGAGAAGGAGACATTCTCGAGTTTTATGTGGCCCGCCACGGTCGCCGGCATTGCTTTCGGGCGCGGCGGGGCAGCGATGTCGGGTTGCTGGTCGAGGATTTCCACGGCGCGCTGGGCGGCGCCGGATGCGCGCATCGCATCGCCCATCACTTCGGCCACGGTCGCAAAGCCGCCGACACCGAACATGGCGAGCAGCACGAA
>JAVBYB010000470.1 GCA_030824255.1 bacterium | reverse complement strand
CACGGGCTTTCACGCTCATCTGCATCCACCCCGCACTGTTGAACATTGATCAGCTGCCCTCCAGCGGGGTGGACGCAGTCAGTATAGGCGAGCTTTTCATGCACACAGTTCTGAGCATGTGCTTCCCCCAATTTCTGCAGCTAGTGCGCTGAAATCCGGCCAGAAGATTCTTCTGTTTCCGCCGGATGGGGACAACGACTTTCCCCCGAAATGTGCGTGGTCGCGCGGGTGACGCGTCGCGTTGCCGGGCGGTCCGGGGGACAGTCTACGGGCAAACAAAAACCCCGGATGGCGGGGCCATCCGGGGTTGTGTGGTTTGACTGTCGCAAGGATCAGCTGAAGCCGATCCAGCGGCCGCCGGCGGCGGTGGCGACCCAGGAGAGGATCGACATCACGGCGATCATGCGGGCGATCCGTCCGCCCGGCGTCGCGTCCTGTTTCCAGATTTCGTAGCCGGTGAGGGCCACGAAGAGGACGCCTGCGATCCAGCTTGCAACGATGCTCCAGGTCTGGAGTTCGATGCTTTCGCTGGCGAAGCCGACGACCCAGTAGCTGATCAGCACGGAGCCGAAGAGCAGGGTGAAGGCGCCGCCCGCGATCCAGCGGGTGCGGTTTCCGAAGATCATCAGGATCGCATAGGCGGCCGCGATCACGTAGAACGTGCCGGGGTTGAGGCCGTCGCCGGTGGCGAAGACGCCCATGGCGAACAGGAACAGCGCAATAGCAACGCCGCCCCAGATCTTGGTGTTCTTGCTGATCTCGCCGTCAGCCTTGGCGATGGAGTTGACCACGCCGAAGGTGAAGATCAGCGCGGCGAACATCGAGATCATTTTCACGAAGAACGCAGCCGACGTGTAGAGACGTTCAGCGTTGAGGCCGCCGATGACGAGGCCCGTGCCGATCACGATCGACGCGCCCACAATGTGCCAGACGCGCAGGTTGCGCTCGACCGTGGAGGGCGTTTCTTCCGTGAGGCCCGCGCCGAGGAGGCGCAGGTTCATGATGATGACGCAGCCGCCGAGCAGGGCGAGGCCCACAAGGTGGATCGCGCCGAAGGGGGCATAGACATCGCCGATAACGGAGAAGGGCCATGTCTTGACGATGCTGGCGACGCCGTCAGCGATGCCGGGGAAAATCTGGTCGAAAGTCATTGATCAGCCCTCCTCGCCCGGCGTCGGTGCAGCTTCACCACCCGCATCGGGGTCTGGCGGCGGCGCTTCGGGGAATACGTTGTTGTCTGCTGGCGGCGGTTCGCCGAACGGATTGGTTGCAGGTTGGTCAAACGGATTGACGCCGCCGCCCTTCAGCGGATCCTCGTCGGCGTCCTCTTCCAGCATGCGCTCTTCCTCATCCATCGCATCGAGGTCGAGATCCTTGTAGAGCAGGTCGCACTCCTGGAAGGCGTAGACGAACGAGCCGCGCTCGACCTTGTCGCACTTGTACCAGTCGTAGGCGATGAAGCGGCCGAAGATGATGATCAGGATCCAGCAGGTCATCGAGATCGCGCCGGAAACGCGCACAGCGGTCGGCGGTTTCGGGTCTGCGTCCCACGTCGCCTGGGACTTCTGCACCATGTAGTGGAACCAGAAGATGTTGATCGAGGCGAGGACCAGGAAGATCATTTTCAGGCGGAACCACATGTCGTGGTAGAAGAACGTCGCCGGTTGCCGCCCGAACATCGTGACCAGTCCGGTGAACACCATCATGCCGAAGGCGATCATGGTGATCGGCAGGATCTTGTCATTCAGCCTTGAGAAGGGCGTGTTCTTGAACGCGATGCCCATCATCCGGAGGTCGATGATCCAGATGGTGCCCGCGAAGAACATCAGCGTGAGAACGTGCGTGCCCTCGAACATGGGCCACAGGTTCTTGGAGCTGTTCAGCGCCTGCGACCAGGATTGGCCGTCCTCGCTGGTTCGGCCGAGGTCGTACTGCAGCCAGGTCAGAAAATCGTAGAGCAACTTCTCTCTCCCCGTATGGACCCCGTTTTTTTGTCACGGTGGCCCAGGTAAAAGTCTGGTCGCCTTGATTGCGGTCAAGGCAGGCGCGCGTTGCGCCTCAAGGTTTACTGTTCAGGCGGTTCTTCGCGTCCCGGCAAAGGCTTCAGCGTGGGATCGGGCTCCATCGATCCGCCGGTGACATAGCGGTTATGGCAGGCGACGCAGGCCTGATACATATCCGAACCGGCGATGAAGAAGTCGACCTTCTCGCGCGCGAGCGCTGCGGCCTGCGCCCGCATCGAGGCGTCGTAGAGCATGTGGGCTGCATCCACCCAGGCGCGGTCATCATCCAGAGGACGGCCGGGCAGGAGGAGGAGATTGGCGGCCTCGGCCGTCGAGAAGGCGGCGCTTTCAGCGGCGTGCCAGCCATCGTCGTCGGTCGGGAACAGTTCCACCACCTCGTCGCCGATGATCCAGCCCTGACGGCGCCAGACACCGAAGGCGTTGTAATCGATGACGTGCGCCATCAAATCCTGAAGCGAGACGTCGGTACGGAAATCATCGAGGGTCGCAGCGCCCATCCGGTCTCCGGCGGGCGCGGTCGAGGCTGGTCTGGATGGGCTGCCGGAATTCGGCGAGCACGCAGCCAAGGCAAGCGCTACAGCGAGCGCTGTGGACGAACGTATCATCTCCACTCCCCTTGGGCGCATTTGCTCCGGACGGCGTATTCGCCTGTCCTCTGCATCTTGCGCAAGAACTTTCCTCCGTCCGGCAAGTTAGCCCGCCGCAGCGTCATGCGCCATGGCCTATGTGTCGCACGCTCATGAGGTGAAACGCATGGATATGCCCAAGCCGTCGCCGGCGACTGTCAACGGGCGGGTCTTTCGCCTGTCAGGCATTCCTTGTACAGCGCTCAGGAACTCAGACGCCTGCAAAGGGCGGTAACAAGGGACGGAGACGCACGTGATAGGCTCGTTGACGAGGCGCGGCATTATTGCCGCAAGTGCAGCATTCCTTCTGGCGTCGGCCTGCCAGACCGGCCCGTCCGGACCTGATCTCGCCGCGCCTTCGATCGTGAAGGGCGATGCGGCCACGCTTGGATTCGATCCGGCGAAGCTTGCCGCTATCAGCACGGCGCTGAACGCGGATGTGGCCTCGGGCAAGATTCCGGGCGCGTACCTGCTGGTGGGCCGCAAGGGCCAGGTCGCGTTCGAGCAGGGCTTTGGCGTGCAGGGCCCCGGCCAGACGACGCCGGTTTCGAACGAGACCATCTTCCGCATCTTCTCGATGACCAAGCCGGTTGTCGCCGTGACGGCGATGACGCTGGTGGAAGAGGGCAAGCTGAACCTCGACGCGCCGGTCTCCGACTACCTGCCGGCGTTCAAGGACATCAAGGTCTGGCAGAAAGAGGGTGATCCAACACCGGCGACCAAGCCGATGCTGATCCGTCACCTGATGAGCCACACCTCTGGCATCATCTACTCGTTCATCCAGCCGACATCGCCGATCGCGAAGGCGTGGGTTGCCGGCGGTGAACAGCGCCAGGACCTGAATGCCAAGGATTGGTCGGAGCAGGTTGTCGCCAAGCTGCCGATGATCTCGGAGCCCGGCGCGGCGTGGAACTACAGCCAGGGCCTCGATGTCCTGGGCGGCGTGATCGAGAAGGTCACCGGCAAGACGCTTGAAGAGGCGGTGCGCGAGCGTATCACCGGGCCGCTTGGCATGACGGATACAGCGTTCGTGCAGCCGGCGGAGAAGGCCTCGCGCTTTGCCCAGTCGCAGAAGCAGGACCCGCTTTACTACGACTACACGATGAAACGGGTGCTCTACGCGGGCGGCGGCGGGCTGTCGTCGACGGCGGAGGATTACCTGCGCTTCGGCACGATGCTGGCCAACAAGGGCGAGTATCGCGGCGTGCGCATCCTGAAGCCGGAAACGGTTGACCTGATGCTGATCGACCAGACGACGGCGGACATCCGCGCGAAGGGCCTGTTCTTCCCGGGTCAGGGCATGGGCTTCGGCCTTGGCGTGTCGCTGGTGATCGACGACACGAAACAGCGCCCCGGCAATGGCACGTTCTCGTGGAACGGCATTGCGGGCACCGAGTGGTGGTATGACCCGAAGAACGACGTGTTCATGGTGTTCATGATCCAGGACCGCGCGCTTTTGTCGGAATACCAGCGCAAGAACCGCACATGGATCTACGACGCGCTCGTGAAGTAGGCGCGTTCAGGATCCAAGAATGAGAAGGGCGGCTCGCGAGGGCCGCCCTTCTTGTTTCTGGCTAGTGGGCTTTCGTCCGCTGGTCCGCCACACGCTGGCCCAGCAGGATGTTGGTCAGCGAGTGGTTGTGTTCGTGGCAGGGGGATTCGTACATGCCGGTGTCGGTGGCGAAGAACGAGAACTCGCCGAGCCAGGGGGCGGAATACGCTGTCGGGTCTTCGATGGTGAACTGGTAGAGCAGTTCGTTGTCGGCGAGGCGCGTGTAGCGTTCGATGACTTTTGAATCGGCATTGATGACGAACTTCTTCATCAGGCCGCGCACGCGATCATACCTGTTGTGCCTGATTGTCTCGATCACCAGCGTGTCGCCGTCCCAGCGGGCGATGGAGTCGCCATAGAGCGAGGTGGGGCCGCCGGGCTTGGCGTGAGCCGAGGCGAAGGGGATGATGCGGGCCTCGTCTCCGTTTTCCATGTGGATGACGATGTGGCTCGGTGTCTGGATCATGCGCAGGCGGTTGTAGGAGATCACGGCGTGGATGGGCGGCGCGGCGCTGACGGCGATGCAGCGCTCGCCTGAAGGACGCTGTTCGTAGTCGTCCTTGGGTCCGTCCATCGTGTCCGAGGACTTGGTGAGCGCCAGCGCCTCCGGGGTCAGCGGGAGCTTGCCATCGGCGGGGAGAACGAGGAGGCGCGTGCGCCTTTCGCCGCGCACGATGGGAAGGCCATCCGTTTCGCCCATGATGACGTGGGCTTCCGGGTCGATGCTTTCTTCGAGGAAGGGTTTCATGCCCTCGAACATGGTGGCGACGATGTTTCGGGCTTCGTCTTCGGCGACGACGAGGTTGGCCGACATGGGGTTGGCTTCGAAGACGGGGAAGAAGTTTGTCGCCCAGACGACATTCTGGAAATCCGGGCGGCCTTCGGGCGTGCGCGGAATCTCCGTCATGGGCGTTAGAGATGTGGGGGAGGACAAGGCGGGAGAGGATGTTTGTGCGAGGCTTGCGGGGGCGAGGAGGGA
>JAVBYB010000295.1 GCA_030824255.1 bacterium | reverse complement strand
TCTTCGGCTGGGACTTCGCCTTCTCGGACCGGGGCGCGTCCTTCTCTTCCTTCGCAGCCGCAGCCGCGGCGATCTCGGCGCGCGCGATGGCGTGCTGCTTGTCTGAATCCGGACGGTCGGCGGCAAGCACCAGCGCCTTGTAGTCGGCAAGGTCGCCATCATACGGCTTGGCCTTGCCGTCCTTCACCAGCCACAGGCGATCCGCAGTCGCTTCGGCCAGATAGGTGTCGTGGGTGATGACCAGCACGGCGCCGTTGAACTCGTTCAGCGCATAGATCAGCGCCTCGCGGCTATCGATGTCCAAGTGCGACGTCGGTTCGTCGAGGATGAGGATGTGCGGCTTCTTGTAGGTGGTAAGGCCCATCAGCAGGCGCACTTTCTCGCCGCCCGACAGCTTGTCGACCTTCGTCTCGCACTTCTCATGGCCGAAGCCGAACTGGGCTGCGAGCGCACGCACCTGAGCCTGGCCGCCATTCGGCAGCAGGTCCTTCACGTGATCAAGCACGGTCTCGCCCGCGCGCAGTTCGTCGAGCTGGTCCTGGCTGAAATAACCGATGCGCAGGTTCTTCGAGGCGCGGCGGACGCCCTGCAACAGAGGCAGTTTCTGCGCGATGGACTTCACCAGCGTGGTCTTGCCCTGCCCGTTGGCGCCGACGATGGCGATGCGGTCGTCGAAATCGAGACGCAGGCTGACGCGATCCAGCACGGGCTTGCCCTCGGCATAGCCCATGTCGACCTTGTCGAGTTCGAGAATGGGGGATGCGAGTTCTTCGACCTCGTAGAACTTGAACGGCACGGTGCGCTCGGACAGCGGCACCGTAATGACCGTCATCTTCTCAAGCATCTTCATGCGGCTCTGCGCCTGGGCGGCCTTGGACGCCTTGGCCTTGAAGCGGTCGATGAAGGACTGCATGTGGGCGCGCTGGACGTCCTGCTTTTCCTTCTGCGCGGCAAGATGCTGCGTGCGCTCGGCGCGTCGCTGCAGGTAGATGTCGTAGCCGCCCGCCTGCAGCACCAGCTTGGTGTTTTCAACGGCGAGGATGTGCGTCACCGAGCGGTTCAGCAGGTCGCGGTCGTGGCTGACGATGATGACGGTGTGCGGATATTTCCGCAGGTAGGTTTCAAGCCAGGCGGCGCCTTCAAGATCGAGATAGTTGGTCGGCTCGTCCAGCAGCAGCAGGTCCGGCTGGGCAAACAGCACGCCGCCGAGCGCCGCGCGCATGCGCCAGCCGCCCGAGAATTCCTTGCACGCGCGGCCAAGATCGTTCTGCGTGAAGCCAAGACCCACGAGAATTTCCGCCGCCCGCGCCTCGCCCGACCAGGCGTCGATATCTGCAAGCCGCTCGTGGATCTCGCCGATGCGCATCGGGTCTTCGCAGGTTTCGGATTCCCGCATCAGGCTGGCGCGTTCGACATCGGCCTCCAGCACGACATCCAGCAGCGTGGTGTCGTCGGCGGGAACTTCCTGCAGCACGAAGCCCATCTTGGCGCCGCGATTGATGCGGATCGTGCCGTCGGCCCCGCCTGCCTGTGACTTGACGATCTCTTCGCGGATGATGCGCAGCAGGGTGGACTTGCCCGTGCCGTTGCGACCGACAAGGCCGACCTTCCAGCCATCTGAAATCTGGGCCGAGGCCCCCTCGAACAAGGGGCGGCCATCGATGCGGAAATTGAGGTCGTTGATGTGGAGCATGAGACGTCAGTTCGGGAGGGTTTCTGTGTTTTGCGGCCCGTATGACGGGTTGGGCGGGCAAGGTCAAACGGACGAAGCGCAGCAGTCCGCCCGCTTCGCGGGCAGCCCCCTCCGACGGCTTCGCCGCCACCTCCCCCGCCTTCGGCGAGGGAGGATCACACGCCGCTCGCAATGGAGAAGAAGTCCTGCCCCAGCGAAGCTGGGGAAGGTGGCATGCGAAGCATGACGGAAGGGGCTGACCGCGAAGCGGGCGGATGGCCGCCCAAAAGCAGAAGGCCCGGCTGTTGCCAGCCGGGCCTTCCCTTGTTCGTCAGTCGAAGGTCCGGCTTACGCCTTGGCGATGGCGAGCCAGGTCTTGGCGAGCCAGGCCGCGCCGTTGTCGGCTTTCACGGACTGCCAGGTCTTGGTGGCGTCGGCTTTCTTGCCGCCCTTGAACTGGGCGACGCCGAGGCGGACCTTCATGAGATCAACCGCGCCGGCATCCATGTTGCCCTTGGCCAGGCCCTTCTGGAAGAGATCGATCGCCTTGGCGTAGTCGCCCTTGGCCAGATAGTTCTCGGCGGCGAAGCCATAAGCGCGGCCATCGACGCGGGTGGCGGCAGCAGTTTCGCTGGCGGCAAGGCCAGTGGCCTTGTCGGTGGCGGCCTGCTTCTTGACGTTGTCGACCAGCGCCTTGTTCTTCGAGACCTGAGCAGCGTCGACCTTGGCAATCGCATCCCAGGTGTTGGCGGCTTCGATCGTGATGGCGCGACCGCGAGCGGCCTCAGCCATGGCGAACAGTTCGTCCGGCTTCAGCTTGACCTTGGCGGCTTCCATGGCGCGATAGATGTCGAGTTGCGCGTCGTTCGCACGGAAGGTCGGCTCTTTCTTCGTGCGCTCGATCAGCATGCGCCAGTACGTGTCGTTGCCCATCGAGGGAGCAATGCGCTCGAGCGTCTTGTAGTAGTCGTCCATCTTGTTCTGGCCGGCATAGGCGTTGAGCAGGATGTTGTAGTGCGTGGCCGTCGGCTTGCCGGCGGAGATCGCCTTGTTGATCGCCGTCACAGCGCCAGCGTAGTTCTTGGCTTCGAGTTCCTTCTTCGCGACGAAGGCGTGCTCCGTCTGCGTGCCGCCGTAAGCGGAGATGTTGGCCTTGGTCTGCGTCAGCGCCTTGGCGGCGTTGCCCGAGTCCGAATAACGGCCGGCGAGCATCTGGTCGTAGTTCTTGGTGATCGAGCCCGGCAGGCCGCCTGCGGCCTTGGCCTTCTCGATCGCGCTGATGCAGCCCGCGTGGTTCTTGATCGAGGAGTCGCAGCTGGCGGCGACCTTGATCTGCTCGACCGCGGCGCGCTGCTGGGCGCCCGAGGCGTGCGGAGCGGCAGCGTCAGCCTTCTGGATGGCTGTGCTCCACTGGCGAGCGCCGACGGCCGTCTGGGCCGCCTTGATGTTCTCGACGAATTCCTTTTTCGCCGTCACCTGGGCCTCAGCCGCCGGAGCGATGAGGTTCGCGCTGGCGAAGCCAAGCGCACCCATGAGGCCGAGCCCAACCGCGGGCAGGCAGTTGCGCATGGTTTTGCCGAACGTCTGCATATTGAAACCTCCACCTTCGTCGTGACCGCACTTCGTAGCGCGACGTCTTGTTTCGATATAGCGGGCCAAGCCCTCGTCTCAACTCGATTCACGCAGCTCGGGCTGCGCATAAACGGCGCCCGTCCATGGGGCGGGCGCCGTTTGCTATTACTTGAGCGAAATGAGGCGACTTCAAGTTCGCCAGATAACGCCAAGTTTATCAGGTGCCTCCGACGACGCCCATCTTCTTGAGACCGTTGCGCTGGGCAGCGGCCATCACGTGAGCAACCACGCCGTACTGGGCCTCGCGGTCCGGTTCGATGTGGATCTCGGGCTGCACGTTGCGACCGGCCTCAGTCTTGAGGTTCGTGTCGAGCTGTGCGCGCGAGACCGGCGTGCCCATCCAGTTGATGGAGTTGTCGAAGCCGATCATGATCCGGACAGGTTCCGGAAGGTCTTCGGGCGGCGGCGGCTGGTTAGGCGGCGGCGGGAGCGGCGTATCAAGGCTCACCGCGTGACGCTGCGGAGGCAGCGTGACGATGAGCATGATCAGCAGCACCAGCATGACGTCGATCAGCGGAGTCGTATTGATCTCCGAGAGCGGCTCGCCTTCTGCCTGTTCGCCAACTGACATAGACATGAGAAGTTACTCCTAGTCCCTCTGCAGGGATCTTTCTGATCAGCCGGCGGGGCGCGGGGCCTTGGTGATGAAGCCGATCTTCAGGATTCCGGAACGTTGGGCGACTGCCACGACTTCACCCACCTCGAAATACTTCGTGGTGAGATCGCCGCGAATGTGAACCTCCGGTTGGGGGTTCTCACGCGCAGCGACTGAGAGCCGCCGCGCCAGGTCGCTTTCGGTAACTTCCGCCAGACCCCAGAAGACGGCGCCATCGGAGCGGACGGAGATGTTGATGTTCTCCTTCCGCGGGACGACGACCCGGTTCCGTTCGGTCGGCAGCTCGACGTTGATGCTCTTCACGGCCACCGGAATGGTGATCAGGAAGATGATCAGCATCACAAGCATGATGTCGACCAGAGGGGTGGTGTTGATCGAGGAGTTTACAGGAGAATCCTCCTCCTCGATCAGCGTGATCCCGCCTTTTCCGACTGCGCTTTCGCCGACAGCGCTTTCTTGGGACATAGTGGGGCCTCCCTGTACGCTAAGGCCTAGGCCTTGGCCGACGAAGCCATCAGCTTGTCAACGTCGTAGGCGAAGTGGCGCGCAGCGTCCGACAGGATTTTGTTACGACGGCCGAGCAGGTTGTAGAAGATAACCGCCGGGACGGCGACCGCGAGACCGATGGCGGTCATGATGAGAGCTTCACCGACAGGGCCGGCCACTTTCTCGATCGAGGCGTCGCCCGATGCCGTGATGCGGATCAGCGCTTGCACGATGCCCCACACCGTTCCGAACAGACCGACGAACGGGCAGATGGCGCCGACGGTCGCGAGGAAGGCCATGCCGCCCTGCAGACGACCGTTGATGCGCTCAAGCTCGATACCAACCTGGTGAGCCATACGGTCGGAGCGCGAGATGCGCGCGCCGAGACCAGCCTGGGCCGAGTTGGCCTGGGCGATCGCGCCTTCGGCAACAGCGCGGAAAGCGTTGTTGCGGCCGAGCACGTCGAGACCTTCGTCAAGCGTGTTGGCGTCCCAGAAGGCCGGGATCTTCTTCATCTGGTTGCCCAGCATGAACTGGTCGACCGCTTTCGTGACGGCGATGTAGATCGAGCCGGCAAACATCAGGATCATCAGGATCAGGGTGCCTTTGGCGACAACGTCGCCCTCTTCCCAGACCGCCATGATCGTGAAGGCTTCGCCAACCGAGTGACCGCCAGCTTCTTCAGCAGCAGCCGGGGCGTCAGCCGCCGGAGCAGCGTCGACCGGAGCAGCAGCTTCCGGAACAACCGGAGCTTCTTCCGTCGGCAGCATGGGCGGT
>JAVBYB010000174.1 GCA_030824255.1 bacterium | reverse complement strand
TCGACCTAACGACAACCTCTGTCCGCCAAGGCGAGGGGCGCGACCGGACGCAGGAAAAGGAGAGCTACTACCAGATGCTCGATTTCTTCGAGGATGCCGTCCGCGTTCTTGATGAGAAGGGCGTGGTTGATCCTGAGCGCGTGGTCGTGTCGGGTTTCAGCGCGAGCGCAACGGCTGTGACTTATGGCTTGTTCAAATCGAACCGGTTCACGGCGTCGATCATAACGACCCAAGGTTACATGGATCCCATTACCTGTTATCTCAACAGCGCGCAGGGTTTGTGCCGGGACTACAACAAGACAAGGTGGCCACTACCTTATGACAGCGCGACGGGAAGATACGCGGAATTCTCGCCCGCACGACACGTCACCGAGATTCGAACACCGCTTCTGATGCAGCTGGCTGACGTTGAGTATCAGGCGATGATGCAGCTGCACTCCGCAATGCTGGACTATGATCGGCCCGTCGAAATGTACGTCTTTCCGGACGAATACCACCACAAGCGGCAGCCGAGGCATCGCTTGGCCGTCTACAATCGCAATGTCGACTGGATCAAGTTCTGGTTGCGCGGTGTCGAACAAGGTGGAAGCGACTTGCAAGGTCAGTATGCAAGATGGCGTGAGATGCGCGTCCGGCAATGCCAGCTGTTCGCAGTCGACTCTGTGGAAGAGAAGCCATGGTACTGCCGGAACGGAACTATTCCGGTTCCCGTCCCCACGCCCGGCGGCTAGGCGCTTTCAAACAAGCGGGTCCGAGCCCAAGCACTGTCTTTCTCAGAGTGTCGGCGCGGCTGTTCGGGCAGCGATAGTACGAGCCTGCGGTGAGGCAGTCCGGTGTTTCGGAGTACCCGCGTACCGGTGGGCCTTTGGTTTCGCGCGAGATGCGTCCAAGTGTGATCATCAGCGTGGTCCTTCGATTGGTCGTTCTGCATGTGGCGGTCGCTCTGGGCGGAACTGGTTATGGGTAACCCGCCCGCCCAGGTCGTCGGCGGATCGTTCAGTGCTTGGGCCAGAACTGGCCAGGCGTGAGCAGGTCTGGCGTTTCAGCGTAGCCCGTCATCGGTGCGCCTTTGGTCTCGCGAGATATGTGTCCAAGTTTGGTCATGGGTTTGCTCCTCGGTTTGATCATTCTGCGGGACGCCGTCGCATCTGGTCGGAACGAGTTGCCAGGAACCAGCTCCGACCAGCGCGCGGACGGGGTTACGGCCTTTTGAAGATCTGGCCGTTCACCAGGAGATCGGGGGTTTCGGCGTAGCCAGGCACCACGATGCCTTTGGTTTCCTTCGAGACGCGGCCAAGTTTGGTCATAGCGATTGTCCTCTGCTGGAGTGTCGCCTCATGCGACAGCACAGAGCCTCACACGTCGCTTCGGGGTTGTGCGGGATTATATCGGGAAAATTTTCCGACCATCTCGCACGTGCTGAGATCGCCGGCATTTCTATGCGTGCTTTCGCCACCCTTGGAGCCAGGCTTCAGCTGCTACCAGACCAAGGGCAGACATCAGCCCGCCTCCACGAAGCAACTGCTCTTCAGAGAAGAGCGCTTCTGCAGCGCGGCGATCAATCCAGTCCTGACGAACGATGTCGCCATCCAGCACGAGTTCGCGCAGGAAGGCCGCGTTGCGAGCAACGGCTACGAGAAGCTGGTGATTGATGAGGCCTTTGCCGGTGCGTCGCGCGATGCGTTCCGGAATGAGGTCCCCGAAGGCAGCCCGTTGAAGGGCGCGATCGCGGCCGCCCCGGACAAATTGGTAGGTGGGGATACGCAGCGCCAGCTCGATCATGGGTTGCGACTGGTAGGGGTTGATTGCGTCGAGCGTCAGGCCGTAGCCGTAGAGAACAAAGTAGTTGTAGAGGCCGATTAAGCTCAACACCTGATCTCTCTTGCCGGGCGGAAGACGCGCTGCAAAGTCGATCCACGGATGGATCCAGTAGGAAGAGGGAAGTCCGCTCTCCGCGATAGGCGCAAGAAGGCGCGGAGTATTCGGATCGTTATTGTCGAGGAAGGCATAAGGCTCCCAATTGCGCGGTCGAAGGACGTTGCCCGCAGTCTCCTTGAGAACTCCCCAAACAGATTTCTGTTCGAGTGTCGCCTGATCATATGCGATGCGGAGCATGTCGGGTCCGAGGCCGTTCACGCGCATGTAGTCTGAAGGAAGATGGCCAGCGAGACTCCGTTGAAGGAAGAGCGTGTCGCCACCATGACCGGCAGCGACCGCATCGGCGCCGACTTCCTCACAAACCCCTGCGATCAACCGGTTGGCTTGAATGCCGATGATCTGGCGCGCCGGGCGTGCAAGCAGCGGGGCGTCCAGGATCGTGCGCAGGTCGCTCTTCTGCGCGTTCTGGGAACGCTCGACGAGCTGAAGACCTGTATGCTCCGCAGCCAGGCGCGCCAACTCGTGCTCATACCCTTCGTATCCTGCGCTGACGGTATGCAGCGGCGTGACGGAGGTTCCCGAGGCGCGATGCAGGAGCGCCAGAAGGATCGAAGAATCCAGTCCGCCCGAAAGTTGCAGAACGATGTTGCGGTAGGAGCTTGCCCATGCCGATGCGCACGCCGTCATCGTCTCTCGCACATCCGTACACAGCTCATCAAAACTGCGCCGATCAGGGCATGCCGCGATCGCCGTTGGGTCCCACGCCCATGCAAAGGCGGGGGGCGCGTTCACAGTCCAGATCATCCGCTCGCCCGGCATCAATTCCGAGACTTCGGCGAGTCCAGTATGTTTGGTGGTGAAATAGTTATGATGAAGGAACGCCTGCACGTGGTTCCAGTCGATCGAGAAGGCGAGCCCCTCCAAACCCACGACATCTTCTGCGAACGAAAACAGCAGATGGATGCCGCGCGCCTCGGTCATGAGGCAGGAAACGGCGCCAGACGGATCGCGTAGAACGGTCGTCTGGCTTGTAGTTGGATCTCGCCAGATCGCGACGTACTGGCCCCAGGCTTCCTTGAGGAGGGCATCGCCCGAAGTCGCCTCCGTCCGCTGAGCGAGAGCGGGTGACACCGACGCGACGGGTCCCGCACTTTCTCGACCCCGCTCGCAGACGACTCCGATGGCCGCGCCTTTGGCCCCAGTGAACCGCGCAGCGCGCAGTGCCCCGCTCGAAGATCTCATCACGAGGACCAGCATTCCTGGTTCCTCGAGAAGGGTTATCCATTGTGTTGATGACCTCGCGAGCGTCTCGCACCATCGCTGCACGAGGAGTGTGCGGGTCTGAATCCTCTCATCCCACAACAGGACAATAAAACGGTGCATCCAGATGTCTGGCCCAATTCTCACGATGCAAACCATCCAGCCCGTCGCTGCATCCGCGCGCCGTTCGGGACGAACTCGTTTCCTTCGGGGAATCCCCGAAGATCATTCTTCGGATAGGTGACCTGAGCATCGCGCGGTTGTCGTCGCCATTCCGACGATGACGCGCGCGGAATCTGAACATGTTGCGCAAAGTCCGATTCACCCTACCCCCGCCCCGAAAAAGAATCTTGGGCTTGGCGGCGCCTTTCGGCTCAGTGATGTCACGGTTCCGGTATAGGTTCTGCTTCGCATCACCGCGGGCGTATGCCCGCACGCGCCGAACGTGGAGGAGGGCGTCAGCATGAGCAGCCCCCCCAAGCCCAGCCGACAGGAACAGGCCGCTGCCTGGTTCGCCGCCCAACGCGCAGGGGCCATGCTGGTCGAGCAGCGCGAGGCGTTTGACCTCTGGAGAGCAGACCCGCGAAATCAGGCCGCGCTCGACCGGATGCATGAACTCTGGGGCGAGCTCGCGGTTCTGAAACTGGGTGGTCCGGCGCCTCGCAAGGCATTGCCTTTTCCCCGTCGTGCGATGGCGGCTGCGGCGGTTCTGGTGGCCGTCATTGGTGGAAGCGTGGGCTGGTTTGCGCTGTCGCGCGATCCGATCATCGAAACGATTGCAGGTGAGCAGAAGTCTCAATCGCTTCCAGACGGTAGCCTGGTCACCGTCAATGTTGCCTCGGAACTCTCCTACGCGATCCGCGATGATGTGCGTGTCGTGAAGATGAGCGACGGCGAAGCAGCATTCGCGGTGAAGGCCGACCCTCAGAAGCCATTCGTCGTGCACGCGGGCGATTTTGAGGTGAGAGCAGTCGGCACGGCGTTCAACGTGCGCCGGCGCGATGGTTTGATCGAGGTCGCGGTAAGTGAAGGCAAGGTCCAGATCTGTTCAGGATCGGGCAGCGATGCGGGGGCGATTCTTGCGACCCTGAGCGCAGGCCAACTCATGAGATTTCCCGATACCCGCACGCCTGGTCAGTTCGCGGTCGTACCGACGACGGTCCCGACCGAGCAGATCTCGGAATGGCGCATGCGGGTGGTCACATACGAGAACGCGACTGTTCGGGAGGTAATCGAGGATTTTAATCGCTACTTTGAGAACAAACGCCTGATTGCCACCGGAAACCTCCTTGAGCGAAGAGTGACAATTCGACTCCAAGTTGAAGACCGGGAAAGCGCGATCGAAACCCTTGCGGCATTGTTGGGAACTGATGTCGCAAGGTCACCTGAAGGGGAGGTTCTATCGGACTAGAGAAGGGCCGGCATGACGAACGTCAACTGCAGCTTAGATTTCAACCTTCTCAGGTAGCTTCTTTATGACGGTTGCGTACAGCCGAACCGGGTCGACGTTGAGCGCTTTGGCAATCGCAAAGAACTCTATCACGTCAACGCGGCGCTGGGAGCGCTCGATCAGGGAGACGAACTTCTGGTCCTTGCCGATTCGCACGGCCAGTTCAGCCTGCGTAAGGCCTGCCCGTCGCCTGGCGGCGATTAGAACATCCACCAAGTGCTTGTGAGCACCTGTGAACACAGACTTAGGCATGACGCCGCCGCTGTTGTTGACACCGGCGGCCTAACTATACCGAGATATCGCGTACGCAGTTTTTCCGTATTTTCAGATCTCAAGATCATCAGGGAGAAGTTTTGCGACGGCCGCGAAGAGTTTTACCGGTGGCATCCCCAGTGCTTTCGCCAACGCGTAGAACTCGAGTACGTCGACCCTGCGTTGAGACCGCTCGATCAGGGAAATAAATCTCTGGTTCTTGCCAACGCGGCTGCCCAGCTGCGCCTGCGTGAGGCCGGTGCGCTTACGAGCTGCGACCAACGTGTCGACGAGATGCTTATGTGCGCCAGTGAATACTGACTTGGGCATTGCCGGTGTGCCAAAAGTGAAA
>JAVBYB010000158.1 GCA_030824255.1 bacterium | reverse complement strand
CGTCGAAGGCCAGCGCTCCAGGTCCATCGTCTCCAGCGTCGCCACCGCCACCGGCCCCATCTCCAGCGTCGAGAACAGCTTCGCGCTCGCCGGCACCCGGCCACGGCTGTCCGCCACCACGCGCAGCGGCTGCTTTGCAGGCATCGGCTCCGTCCGCGCCGTCAGCTCGGGATTATCCGCGATCACCGTCTCGGAGCCGACAATCACCGCATCATGCGCTGCGCGGAGGTGATGCACTTCCGCCCGCGCCGCCGCGCCCGTGATCCACTTGCTTGTACCGTTGGCCAGCGCGATGCGCCCATCGAGAGAGGTCGCAAGCTTCAGCGTGACAGACGGCCGCCCGGTGATGGCCCGTCCACTCATTCCTGCACGTCGCCTTCGTCCTCGGACGTCTGCTTGGCCACGAACGCCGCGAAGTCTGCCGGAGACTTGAAGTCCTTGTAGACCGATGCGTAGCGAATGAAGCCCACCGGATCGAGCGCGCTCAGCGACTCCATCACCATCTCGCCGATGTCGGTCGTGCGGATTTCGCTCTCGCCCATGTTTTCGAGCTGGCGAACAATGCCCGAGATCATGTGATCCAGCTGGTCTTCGCTCACCGGGCGTTTCTGCAGCGCGATCTTCAGCGACCGGCGCAGCTTGTCGCGCTCAAACGGCGCCTTGCGTCCGTCACGCTTCACCACGATCAGGTCGCGCAGCTGCACGCGCTCGAACGTCGTGAACCTGCCGCCGCAATTGGTGCAACCACGCCTGCGCCGCACCGCCGTATCTTCCTCGGCGGGCCGCGAGTCCTTCACGACTGAGTCAGCAGTGCCGCAATAAGGACAGCGCAAGCATCACCCTTTCATCAGCCGCAGTGACGTCAGCCCCACGGCGCCGCATAGATCGGGAAGCGCGCCGTCAGCGCCTTCACCTCGTCACGAACTTTTGCCTCGACGCCGCTTGTGTCGCCGCCCTTGGCGAGCGCGTCCGTCACTTCGCCGATCCAGTGCGCGATCTGCTTGAATTCTTCTTCCTTGAAGCCGCGCGTCGTGGCGGCGGGCGTGCCGAGGCGCACGCCGGAGGTCACGAAAGGCTTCTCGGGATCGAACGGAATGCCGTTCTTGTTGCAGGTGATCCCTGCATGATCCAGCGCCGAGTCCGTCGCCTTGCCGGTCACGCCCTTGGGGCGCAGGTCCACCAGCATCAGGTGATTGTCCGTCCCGCCCGTCACGATGTCGAGGCCGCCCTTGATGAGCTCGCTCGACAGCGTGCGCGCGTTCGAGACGATCTGCGCCGCATAGTCCTTGAACTGCGGCTTCAGAGCTTCGCCGAACGCCACGGCCTTGCCCGCGATCACGTGCATCAGCGGGCCGCCCTGCAGGCCGGGGAACACCGCCGAATTGATCTTCTTCGCGATGTCCTCGTCATTGGTGAGGATCAGGCCGCCGCGCGGTCCGCGCAGCGACTTGTGCGTCGTCGACGTCACAACGTGCGCATGGGGCACCGGCGAGGGATGCACGCCGCCGGCCACCAGGCCCGCAATGTGCGCCATGTCCACCATCAGGTACGCGCCGACTTCATCCGCGATCGAGCGGAATTCAGCCCAGTCCCAGAACCGCGAATAGGCCGTGCCGCCCGCGAGGATCAGCTTCGGCATTGTCGCTTTCGCCGTCGCCCGCACCTGCTCCATGTCCAGCAGGCTGTCCTGACGGCGCACGCCGTACGGGGCGACCTTGAACCACTTGCCCGACATGTTCACCGGCGAACCGTGCGTCAGGTGGCCGCCCGAATTGAGATCGAGGCCCATGAAGGTGTCGCCAGGCTGCAGCAGGGCCAGGAACACCGCCTGGTTCATCTGGCTGCCCGAGTTCGGCTGCACGTTGGCGAACTTGGCCCCGAACAGCTGCTTGGCCCGGTCGATCGCCAGCGTCTCGATCTCGTCCACGAACTCGCAGCCGCCATAGTAGCGTTTGCCGGGATACCCTTCGGCATACTTGTTGGTCAGGATCGAGCCCTGGGCGTCCAGAACGGCGCGGGAAACGATGTTTTCGGAAGCAATCAATTCGATTTGATTGCTCTGCCGGCCCAGCTCTTCACCAATCCACTTGGCGATAACTGGGTCTGCTTCGGCCAGACCCGTCGAAAAGAACCCCTGTGTAAGGGTGCTCGACTGGCTCATTGGCGCGACTCCACGGGTTTCTGGATGGATTGACCGGGCGATACGGGCTCCCCCGGCCCTTGGCAAGTGCGCCTGGCGACCCCTCACCGGTCGTTTACGATTCAAGCGGCTGTTAGTTGAGAATGAGTATTTCCTGTTAAGGTCTGCGCAGGGACTTGGCTGTTTCTTCGGCGTGACTTGGCTCCGGTGCGTTTAGCGGCGTTCCGGCGCCATCGGGGAAGATAAAATGCCAGACCAACCCGGTAATCCGGCGCATTCAAGCGATCTTGTTCTTCGGACAACTTCCGAGATCGTCGCCTCTTTCGTCGCCAACAACCCCGTGGCGTCCGAAAGCCTTCCGGACGTCATCCGGTCGGTTTACCGCACCGTCTCCACCCTGTCCGGCCAGTCGGAGGCGGTCGCCGACACGCGCCTCAAGCCAGCCGTCCCAATCAGCAAATCGGTCGCCAGCGACTACATTGTCTGCCTGGAAGACGGTCGGAAGCTGAAGATGCTCAAGCGCTATCTCCGCTCCCGCTATGACATGAGCCCGGACGACTACCGCCGTCGCTGGGGCCTGCCGCCCGACTATCCGATGGTCGCCCCGGCCTACACCGAACGCCGCTCCGAGTTCGCCAAGAAGATCGGCCTCGGCAAGGGCGTCCGCAAAGGCCGCTAGGCGATTATCCCACCCCGGCCGTCTCCGCCGCGCGGTCCGCCATCGCCGCCTGGTCCGCCGCCGTCATCCCCGAGCAACTTGCGGCGGACGTAAGCGAGCTTCTGCCGCGCCAGCCGCTTGATGTCCGCGTGCGCCGCATTCGCCGGCGCTGTGAAACTGACCTCGAGTCCGTCCATTCCCGAAATCGCGCGCACTTCCATGGCGCCGCCGATGCGGGCCATTTCGATCAGGATTTCGTCGTCAGGCTCGCCGGACATCACCAGAAGATGCCGCGCCATTCCTCAATTGTCATCTGGCCGGACGCCAACTCTCCTTGACCGTCCCTCGCCAGTCATCGCTCAATCCCATGGTGCCGCAACCAGACTGACGGGAGAGCAACACATGGCAACATTCGCAGACCATGACGCCTACATCGCGGCCGCGCCCGAACCGTTCCGTCCAGTCCTTGCCAACCTTCGCAAACTGCTCGCCGCCACTCTGCCCGATGCAGAGGAAATCATTGCCTACAACATGCCCGGCTTTCGGATCGGAGATTCCATGATCGCGGGCTATGCTGCCTTCTCGAAGCAGTGCGGGCTCTATCTCTCACCCACCGCCATCGCCGCTCACGCAGACAAGATAGCCGCCGCCGGACTGAAGGCCACCAAGACCGGCGTCACCTTCTCCACGCGCAACCCCATACCGGACGCCCTCGTCAAAAGCCTCGCCCGTGCATCGCGGCGCGAACACGGCGTGTGACGCGCATTCAATAGAAGTCGATTGACCGGTCGGTGATCTCATAACGCCAGCTGCTGGCTTGCTCGCGCTGCACCCGCTCCGCCACGAACGTAATGATCTCGTCGCGCATGGACAGCGGCGCGCCAGTCGCCATCTCCCAATGTGCCGCAGTCGGAACATCGATTGAACACTTCATCGGCTCGCCGCACATCTCGTTTGAAAATGCGATGCGATAAGCGCCGTCGATATAGACCACCGTGCCGGCCCGGAACGTGCCCTCATATTCCAGTCGCCGCGCAAAACGCCGCCCGACTTCCTGACGCATGTGCGCGCGGATATCGAGATCCAGATCCGGGATCACATTGCCGAACCCGTCCCGGTAAACGATCGGCCCACGCGGCTCCTCTTCCGCCGCAGCCTCCGGCGTCGGTTCGGACGGCAACGCCTCCCCAGCGTGATACTTCCGTAGCCGCACCTCATGCCGCCAGCCTTCATCATGCGGGATGGCGATCGTGTAGTCGCCGGGCGACCAGGGCAGCGTGTCCCAGATGATCTGGATGCTGCCGTTCAACCGGCTGCGCACTGATGCCTGCTCGATGACATCATCGCCGCGCGCCACGGTAAGCTCGCCATAGCCATGATAGCCCGACTGCGGCAGCCAAAGGATCAGCTGCTGCGCGCCAGCATAGTGAACATACTTCACGGTCGGCACGCCTGTCTTCGGCGGCCCGTCGCCCGTCAGGATTTCACCAACGACAATCTCGCCCTCGTAGTCATCGGGCATCGCAACGTCCCTTGTTTTTCCCGCTCATCTCGTGGAGCGGTGAGTTTGCCTGATCCAGCGAGTCACCCGCCGGTTTGAGAGACCCGCAGCAATAGCGCGCACTTGGGCCGAAACGTGGCGCATGGCGCGGCCTGCCCCTGGAATGGGAAACCCTGCCTGCCGCTCGCGTTATGGTTGCCGCGATCGTGCGAACTGCAGAAGGGGGCTTTGCCGCCCGTTTATACGCGCCACCCTATCGATTTACCGGGAGAGGGAGTGGACAATGAGCAAGCCGGCGCCGGTCAACCTGAAACGCGTAGCGATGATGGCGCTCTACACGCTGGGCGCCTGGGTCTCGCTGGCCATGCTGCTGTTCGCAGCCACATGGGAGCCGCAGGAAACCGTGCTTCAGAGCGGGCGCGTCATCCTGCTGATCATGGCCGGCGTATCGCTGCTGATGTGCGTCATCGCCGCCACCGCGCGCCTGCTGTCCTCAGCCGCCGCCGCCGTACCTGAGATCGACCCGAAGCCCTGACCTTCAGGGCAGAAACGTCTCGCGGCTGTAGTAGGGCGAGTTGCTGACGCCCATCACCTCGGCTCCGCCGCCAAGGATCGCGCCGAGCTTGCCGCCCTGCGCTTTCAGCGTCACCGCCTGCACGCGATCCACTCCGCTCGCAGCATTCCGCAGAACGTCCGTCGCCTGCTGTCCGCGATAGATGCGGTAGAAGTCGGGGTTCTTGGCTGAATGGATCTGCAGCTCGAACTTGCTGAAAACAGGCGTCGCCCGCGCGAATGTCACGTCCACGCTCAGCGTCCCGCCATCGGCCGCCGTCACCGTCCAGCGCTCTTCCACCGTGTTGGTGTCCATGCCCGCAACACGCTCCGTGCGCACCAAGTTGACCTTG
>JAVBYB010000191.1 GCA_030824255.1 bacterium | reverse complement strand
TCCGGGAATTCTACCCGTTCTACCTGACCGAGCACGTGAACCCGGTGAGCCGGCGACTGCATGTGATCGGGACCAGCCTTGTTGTCGGCTGCCTGATCGCGGCGTTCGCCTACATGGACTGGCGCTGGCTCATCGCGGCGCCGGTGATCGGCTACGGCTTCGCCTGGGTGGGCCACTTCTTCTTCGAGAAGAACCGCCCGGCGACGTTCGAGTATCCGGGCTTCAGCCTGATGGGCGACTTCCGCCTGTGGTGGGAAGTCGTGACGCTTCAGCGGAAGTTCTAGGCAGGCGCGAGCGGCCAGCGTTCGCGGCTGCCGGTGAGCATGCGGAGCGGGGAAGGTAGAGCGCGTCGTTTGAATCCGACGCAGAGACGACTAGCCGGGCTTGCGCGCCACGGTGAAGCAAGTGCCCCAATGGCCCCAGAATTTCCGTTGGTCTTCGGGTTCGCCACCCTGATACCAGATCATCACGGCGGTTGGATTTTCAACCAGCAGCCGAACGACGTTGAGTTGCGGCATGACCGGCATGGCCTCGATTTCAAAGCCAACCTTTTGATGCAGCGCAATGTACGCTGGCATCCGTTCGCCCGCAGTCTCGATGCGGACATCGTGAGTGCCGATAAGCAAACCGCCGGGTCGCAGCTTGTCGAATGAAGCGCCGAGAATGTCTTCAACTACCGCAAGCGGAACTTCTTCGAGCACAGAAACAGATGCGATGACGTCGAAATAGTTGTTCGGCAGTTCGCTGTTCTGTGTTGTTCGCGACAGCAGCTCGCGCGCAAATTTCACATCAGGCGTGTGAGGTGCAACAGCCGACCTGAATTGGCTCTCCCAATCGAAATTTGCGCCGAAGTAAGGGAGCTTCTGATCGCGATCAGCGCCCCAGACTTCATGCTTCTTCTGGAAAAGCTGGAGAAATGCGGGATTGAACCCGTGCCCGAACTCCAGCACGCGACAGTCCTTGCCGCGGTGCTTCATGTTGTCTTCGACGTACTGCATGCAGCGCATCACGCCGTAGTCCTTCAGCGTGGAGATGCTTGCTTTCTTGTATTCGGGGTAGCGGCGAGTAAGTTGGAACCAATCGTCTACGGACGGAAACTCGATCACTGGCAGACCCCCAAAAAGCGTACCTTACGGACTTAGATGATCTCGATTGAGAGTCCAGCGACAGTCCAGTGAAAAGCCGGAGTCGACACGCGATCCTGATCGAATGCTCCGTCTCAATGCAGGTTGGTCAGGTTAGGTTTTGCCGGGCATGACTGCGCATGCGGGATTTCCGACTTCCGTGATGGCCTCCGTTATCGGAGACGGCGCGCGCGATCCGGCTCGACCGCATGGCTTGCTCGGACATGCGCCGCTGGTGCGGGTGGAGGGACTCGAACCCCCACGGTTGCCCGCTGGAACCTAAATCCAGTGCGTCTACCAATTCCGCCACACCCGCGCGCAGCAGGGCGGGTGATAAGGGGGTTGAAAGCGAAAGGCCAGTGGGGCGGCGCTCAACCCTCGGCGGCGGCCTTGATGGCGGCGACGTCGAGTTTCTGCATCTCCATGAAGGCGGCGGTGACGCGCTCGCGGGCGGCTGCGTCGCCATTCATCATGACTTCTTCGAGGATGGTCGGAACAACCTGCCAGGAAACGCCGAACCGGTCCTTGAGCCAGCCGCACTGGCTGGGCTTGCCGCCGCCGGCGAGGAGGCTGTCCCAGTAATGGTCGAGTTCCTCCTGGGTGTCGCAGTGGATCTGGAACGACACGGCCTCGGTCTGGGGGAACATCGGGCCGCCGTTCAGCGCCATGAACTCCTGACCCATGATCGTTGCGCTGGCGGACATGACGTCTCCCTTTTTCGTTCCGAACGGGCTGTCGGCGGCATGGCGCTGGACGCCGCCCATGCGGGAATTGGGGAGGAGGGAGGTGTAAAGCTGCATCGCCTCCTCGGCGCCGGTGTCGAGCCAGACGCAGGTGGTAAGGGTCTTTTTCATGTGGGGGCCTCCATCGGCGGGCGGCGCCTTCGGGCGCTTTCTCATCAAGAACGTGTGGGCGCCGGGCATTCCGACAGCAGTCGGGAAAACTGTTCGAAGCGCCCGTAAACCATAGCCGGAGCGCGGGGGCGGGGCAGCCCCCGGTTATGGCCGAATCCGCGCATGGACAGGGCCTGCGGGGGTGTGTAAGACGACCGCCTTTCCCGCCCGGCTATCGCCGCAGGCGGGGCTCAACCATTATAGCCTGATCAGGGTTCGCACGATGAACGTCACCGAGACGAAATCGGAAGGTCTTTCGCGGGAGTTCCGCGTTTCCATCCCCAAAGGCGAACTGGCTGCGAAGCTGAATGAGAAAATCAGCGAAATGCAGCCGAAAGTGAACCTCAAGGGGTTCCGGCCGGGCAAGGTTCCCGCCGCTCACATCCGCAAGATGTATGGCAAATCGATCATGGCCGACATCGTGAACGATGTCGTGCAGGAGACGTCGGACAAGGCGCTGGCCGAGAAGTCGCTGCGCCCGGCCTCGCGTCCGTCCATCAAGCTCGATGGCGACCAGGAAAAGCTGATCAACGGCGAAGCGGATCTCGATTACTCGATGGCGCTGGAAGTCATGCCGGAGTTCGAACCGACGGACGTCACCGCGATTTCGCTCGAGCGGATGATCGCCGAAGTGCCGGAAGACGAGATCAATGATGCGCTGAAGCGCCTCGCCGACAACAACAAGTCGTACGAGACCAAAGAGGGCAAGGCCGAGAACGGCGACGCCGTGGTCATCGACTTCGTCGGCTCGATCGACGGCGAGAAATTCGATGGCGGCGCTGCCGAAGGCCACACGCTGGTGATCGGCTCGAACCGCTTCATTCCGGGCTTTGAAGAGCAGCTGATCGGCGCTGCCGCCGGCGAAGACGTCAATGTGAACGTCACCTTCCCGGAAGAATACCAGGTCGACACCCTGAAGGGGAAACCGGCCCTGTTCGAGGTGAAGGTCCACGAAGTCAAAGGGCCGAAGGACGTCGAGATCAACGACGAATTCGCCAAGACGCTTGGCCTTGAGAGCCTCGAGTCGCTGAAAGAGGCCATCAAGGGCCAGATTTCGGGCGAGCTGGGCTTCGCCACGCGCCAGCAGGTCAAGCGCGTCCTGCTCGATGCGCTGGATGAGCGTCATGCGTTCGACCTGCCGCCGCTGATGGTGAAGGCCGAGTTCGAGCAGATCTGGTCGCAGTTCACGGCCGAGAAGAACGCCGGCAACCTGTCCGAGGAAGACAAGGGCAAGACCGACGAGGAACTCCGCGCCGAGTACCAGAAGATCGCCGAGCGTCGCGTGCGCCTGGGGCTGGTGCTGGCCGAGATTGGCCGCCGCGCCGAAGTCCAGATCACGAACGAAGAGCTGGTCCGCGCTCTCCGCCAGGAAGCCTCGCGCTATCCGGGCCAGGAGAAGCAGGTCATCGAGTTCTACACCAAGAACCAGAACGCCATGGCCCAGCTCCGCGCCCCGATCTACGAGGAGAAGGTGGTCGACTACATCCTCGAAAAGGCGACCGTGACGGACAAGACGGTCACCCGCGAAGAGCTGATGAAGGAAATCGGCGACGAGTAGTCGCCGTTATCCAGCGAAATACTTCGGTAAACAGCTGATTTGTCAGGCGCGGGGGCGGGGGGACTTGCGCCCGCGCCGTCGCGTTCGGATATTGTTAGCGCAATCCGTGATTTGAGTCCCTCCGGCCCCGGCCAGTGGGGCTGCCTTAGAAAGAACCCGCGCAATGGACGATTTCGGCACGAAGGCGATGAACCTCGTCCCCATGGTTGTGGAGCAATCCAGCCGTGGCGAACGCGCCTATGATATTTTCTCCCGTCTTCTCAAGGATCGTATCGTCTTCGTAACGGGTCCGATCGATGACGGCCTGGCCAGCCTGATCACTGCCCAGCTTCTCTTCCTGGAGTCCGAAAACCCCAAGAAAGAGATCGCGATGTATATCAACTCGCCGGGCGGCTACGTTCATTCCGGCCTCGCGATCTACGACACCATGCAATACATCCGCAGCCCCGTTTCGACTGCCTGCATCGGCATGGCGGCGTCCATGGGCGCCCTTCTGCTGACGGCCGGAGAGAACGGCATGCGCTTCGCGACCCCGAACTCGCGAATCCTGCTGCACCAGCCCTCGGGCGGGTTCCGTGGCGTCGCTTCGGACATCGAACGGCACGCAATGGATATCCTTGCGACGAAAAAACGGCTCAACGAGATCTACGTTAAGCACACCGGACAGACTTATGAGTCTGTTGAACGGACGCTCGACCGCGACTCATTCATGACCGCCAGCGAAGCCCAAGCCTTTGGAATCGTGGATAAAGTCTACGAAAAACGGGCTGCTCCGCCGGTCTAGGGCCTTGTTTTCAGCAGGGTGGCGTTGCGGCGGCTGTGGGTGTCACCTTGCGGCGCCTACCTTGCTATGATCGGATAGGGGTCGCCTTGAACCTATCGGAAACGATTGAAATATAAGAATCAAGGCTCGGGCGTGCAGGTAGCGCCTTCGGGATTCGGTCCTGGGGCGCATTCGAGGTGTCGATGAACAAGAACACACCAGGCGACAGCAAGAACACGCTGTATTGCTCGTTCTGCGGCAAGTCCCAGCACGAAGTGAAGAAGCTCATTGCTGGTCCGACCGTATTCATCTGCGATGAATGCGTCGAACTCTGCATGGACATCATCCGTGAAGAATCGAAGACAGCGCTGGTGAAATCCCGCGATGGCGTTCCGACGCCGCGCGAAATCTGCGACGTGTTGGACGACTACGTCATCGGCCAGTCCAAGGCCAAGCGCGTGCTCTCCGTCGCCGTGCACAACCATTACAAGCGCCTCAACCACGCCTCCAAGAATGGCGACGTTGAGCTTGCGAAATCCAACATCCTCCTGATCGGCCCCACAGGCTGCGGCAAGACGCTGCTGGCCCAGACGCTGGCCCGCATCATCGACGTTCCGTTCACGATGGCTGACGCCACCACGCTGACCGAAGCCGGTTACGTCGGCGAAGACGTCGAGAACATCATCCTGAAGTTGCTGCAGGCGTCCGACTACAACGTCGAGCGTGCGCAGCGCGGCATCGTCTACATCGACGAGATCGACAAGATTTCCCGCAAGTCCGACAATCCCTCGATCACGCGCGACGTGTCGGGCGAGGGCGTGCAGCAAGCCTTGCTGAAGATCATGGAAGGCACGGTCGCTTCGGTTCC
>JAVBYB010000159.1 GCA_030824255.1 bacterium | reverse complement strand
GTGATCACGGAATTTGCCTCGAACATCGCGACGACCTCGCTGATGGGGCCGGTGCTGCTGTCGGTGGCGGCGAGCCATCCGTCTCTGGGGGCGGCGAGCTTCATCGTGCCGGCGGCGATGGCGGCCTCGATGGGTTTTGCGATGCCTGTCGGGTCCGCGTCCAACGCGATTGCATTCGGCACCGGCAAGGTGAAGCAGGCGTACATGATCCGACGCGGCCTGATAATGAACTTCTGCGCGCTGATCGTTCTGACGATCGCGGGCATGACGCTGGCGCCGCTGGTTCTGGGAGGAAACTGAGTGAAAGGCGGAATTCTGCTCGGTGCGCTGGCGCTGTCCGCGTGCGTCACGGCAAGCGTTGGGGATATGGGGCCGCCGCCATCGGCGCCGGCCTATCTCAAGGACCTGCCGGACGAGACGCGCAGCGGGCTGGCGACCAACTTTACGCAGGCGAAGGCGGCTGACGCCGCAGCGCCGGACGTGTTGCTGATGAAGGACGGCAAGCGCGTTGCGTCTGCCTCGGAATGGACGCAGATGCGTCGACCGGAGATCCTGCAGCTGCTGACAGAAGATCAGTATGGCGTGGCGCCTGCCTTGGCGGCCAAGCGGATGGTGACTTACAAACATGCCTATTCCGAGCGCGCGGCGCCGGCGCTGACTGGAGCGGCCCTGCGCACGCAGTCAACCGTCACGGCAATAACAGCGCTGGGCGAGCATGCCATCGATGTGGTGCTTTATGCGCCAGCGGATGCGACCGGCCCTTCGCCGCTGGTGCTGATGGTGAATTTCAACCCAAGCGTGCTGATCACTGGCGACGACGCCGTGAAGGAAACCGACGCCTGGACACAAGAAGGAAAGCGCATTCCGGGCCGCGAAGCGAGACTGCTCGGCAAGCCAGATATCAAGGCTTATCTCGCGCGCGGTTATGCAGTGGCGCTGGTCTACTACGGGCAGATCGAACCAGACTTCAAAGGCGGATCGGCTCACGGCCTTCGCAGTATATTTGGAACGATCGACGAGGATGCAAGGGGCGCAGCTGACGCCGGCGCGATTGCGACGTGGGCCGAAGGATTGTCACTTGTGCGCACGCACCTTGCGCTGAACCCGTCGATCGATGCCGACCGCATCGCTCTTTATGGCGTGTCGCGGCTGGGCAAGACGGCGCTGTGGGCGGGCGCGACTGATCCGGGTTTCGCTGCGATCATTGCCGTATGTTCCGGCGAAGGCGGGGCGGCCCTGAGCCGGCGCGACTATGGCGAGACAATCGGCCATGTGGCGGCGAACTTCCCCCACTGGTTCGCGCCGCGCTGGAATGGCTATGCGGCTGATCCGGCGGCAGCCCCCGTAGATGCGCACATGGTGATAGCGGCGATCGCGCCGCGGCCGCTGCTGTTGATCGCGGGGGAAACAGATGCGTGGTCCGATCCCTATGGCGAGTTCCTGGCGGCAAGGCTGGCGACACCGGCCTATCGCCTGTTCGGCAAGGAGGGCGTGGATGCGGTTCCGGCGCTGGACAAGCCGGTGGGCGGCGCCCTCACCTACATGATGCATACCGGCGGACATGGGCCTGTGCCGCAGGATACGCCTGTGATCCTCGATTTTCTGGATCGGGAAATGGCCGCGAAAGGCCGTTAACGCTCATTAACCAAATCAACGGCATGGTGCCGGCCGGAGGGCTGTGTCTGCCATGCAGGCGTTCGATCTTATTGTCATCGGCTCCGGGCCGGCAGGACGGCGCGCGGCTGTGCAGGCGGCGAAGCTCAAGAAGAGCGTGCTGGTGGTCGAGAAAGGCCATCGTGTGGGCGGCGTGTGTGTGCACACGGGGACAATCCCATCCAAAACCCTGCGCGAGACTGTGCTGAACCTTTCGGGCTGGCGGGAGCGCGGCTTCTACGGGCGTTCACATCGCAACAAGCAGACCATCACGCCGGAAGACCTGCGCCGGCGGCTGGCGATCACGCTGGACCATGAGGTTGAAATCCTCGAGCACCAGTTTTCACGCAACAGCGTGCAGTGGATACGCGGCGAAGCGCAGTTCATCGACCCGCTGCATATCGAGGTGAAGACCGAGAGCGGGCTGCAGCGCTATACCGCCAGCCGCTTCATCATCGCGGTGGGCACGGCGCCCTACCGGCCGAGGCACATTCCGTTTGATGGCGACCTGATTGTTGACCCGGACGAGATCCTCGAACTGAAGCGCCTGCCCCGCTCGCTGACCGTCATCGGCGGAGGCGTAATCGGGATCGAGTATGCGACGATCTTCTCGGCGCTTGATGTAAAAGTGACGGTCGTTGAACCGAGCGAATTGCTTTTCCCCTTCCTGGATCGCGAACTTGTGGACGAGTTCATCCACGACATGCGCGACCGGGGCATGAGCCTTCGCCTGCAGAGCAAGGTAAAGCGCGTCACCAAGCAGGGACCAGATGCGTGCCTCGTCGAGCTGGAGGATTCCCGCCACATCTGGAGCGAAATGGTTCTGTTTGCGGCGGGTCGCAAGGGCGCAACGGATTCACTGGAACTGGAGAATGCCGGGCTGCACGCGGACGATCGCGGCAAGATCGACGTGGACCGCAACACGTTCCGCACGCGCCAGCCACACATTTATGCCGTGGGCGATGTGATCGGCTTTCCAAGTCTCGCCTCGACCTCGATGGAACAGGGGCGGATCGCGGCGTGCTGTGCGTTTGATGCGCCCAGCCAAGCGCCGCCGGAGTTCTTCCCCTATGGAATCTACTCGGTCCCGGAAATGTCGACCATCGGCATGACCGAGGAGCAGGTGCGCGAGAAGGCCATTCCGTATGAGTGCGGTATCGCGCGTTTCCGCGAGACAGCGCGCGGGCAGATCATGGGGTTGAATGCAGGCTTCATGAAAATGATCTTCGCGCAGGAGACACGGCGGCTCCTGGGCGTGCATATCGTGGGCGAAGGCGCGACGGAGCTGATCCATATCGGACAGGCCGTTCTGAACCTTGGCGGCACGCTGGATTACTTCGTGGAGAACACGTTCAATTATCCGACGCTGGCCGAGGCCTACAAGATCGCGGCGCTGGATGCGTGGAACCGGATTCCGCGCAAGCAGCCGAGCCAGGCGGTGCAGGAAGACGCGATGGCGGCGCTGGAGCGTTTTGCGAAAGCGGCGCGTGGCGGCTGACGTCTTGCCATCTTTCGGTCATGAGAGGCTGGCGACATGCCCCCCATGCGCAGCCTGATTGCAGCTCTGTTACTCGTGTTCACGATGCAGCCGCCTGCCCTTGCGCAGCGTGCGGGCGAGACGTGGACGGTGGTCATTGATCGCGGGGCGTTTTCCAGTTTTGCGTATACGTGGCGGCTTAAAGAAGACGGCACGTATGAAGAGGACGGGTTCGACACGCTGAGCCGCGCGCCCATCCAGCAGATGGTGACAGGGCGCTGGTCTGCAAGGGACGGGCGGCTCGTGCTGCGCCAGGATTTTGCGGGCTTCGTCTTCGATGGCCGGGTGACGGGCGAGCAATACACGGGCACGTTCTATCAGGACCGGACGCCGCTTGCGAAGTTCTGCGCCTGGAAGGGAAGCGAGGTTCCCGCCGGCTGCGATGACGAGCTGATAGGCTAAGCCGTCCGTGGTTTGGTGACCGACCAGATGATCCAGATCAGGATCGGCTGGAAGAGCAAGCGTCCCCAGAGAATGGCCGGCCCGAGCGCCGCGTACTTGTCCGCCTCGATCAGCATCTGGATGTGGACGGGAGTGACGCATATCGTGAGGGCGATGAGGCACCAGCCTGCAATCTGGCGCAGCGGCTTGTACAGCAGCGCAAGCGCGCCGGCGATTTCGCAGACGCCGGTGAAATAGACCATCTCCAGCGGAAACGGCACGTAGGACGGGACGACCGAGACGAAGGTTTTCGTCAGCACGAAATGGCCGATGCCGCCGAGGAAGTACCAGACGAACACGATCGACCGGCCGATCATGCGGGGCCAGCTGGGGCGCGGCGCGGCGTCGCTCATTGTGAGGCGTGCAGGGCTTCGAGCCGTTCGATTTCTTCCTTTGAGCCGAGCATCACGGAGACGCGCTGGTGGAGGCCGGTGGGTTGGATGTCGAGGATCTGGTGGTGGCCGTCGAAGGATTTGCCGCCGGCCTGTTCGACGAGAAGCGACATCGGGTTGGCTTCGTACATCAGGCGCAACTTGCCGGGCTTGCCGGGCTCGCGCTTGTCCCACGGGTACATGAAGACGCCGCCGCGCGTTAGGACGCGGTGAACGTCGGCGACCATGGAAGCGATCCAGCGCATGTTGAAATTCTTGGCGCGCGGGCCGGTGTCGCCAGCGAGGCATTCGTCGATGTAGGCGCGGACGGGATCGGCCCAGTGACGGATGTTCGACATGTTGATGGCGAACTCTTTTGTCTTTTCGGGGATGCGCATCGCCGTGGCGGTCTGGACGAATTGTCCGGTGGGCGGGTCCATCGTGAAGGCGGCGACGCCCGAGCCGAGCGTGAGGACGAGCGTGGTCTGTGGACCATAAACGCAGTAGCCGGCGGCGACCTGGTTGCGGCCCGGCTGCAGGAAGGGGGCGGCGCCCTCGCCCGCGATGGCTGGCAGGATCGAGAAGATGGTGCCGATGGAGACGTTGACGTCGATGTTGGAGGAGCCGTCGAGCGGATCGAACATCAGGAGGTAGGGCGCGCCGGGGTTCAGCGGGCGCGCGTCGTCTTCTTCCTCGGACGCGGCGGCGGCGACCACGCCGGAGGCTTTCGCCATGGCCATCATCTCGTCATTGGCGAGGACGTCGAGCTGCTTCTGCTCCTCGCCCTGCACGTTGCCGGTTCCGGCAGAGCCGAGGATGTCGGCAAGCGCGCCGCGCGAGACGAGATAGGAGATGGTGCGGCAGGAATCCGAAATCGCTTCTATCAGCACAGAGAGGTCGCGCGGGGCGGAGGTTCCATTGCCGATCGGGTCGGCGAGGAATTCGCGGAGGGTGCGCGCGGTCATGTGTGTATCCCGTATCGAGGCAGCGGGGCCTGATTAGCGAATGAAGGGCCAGATGGACAGCCTTCCTTCTGCGCCAAAAGCTCCACGACGCCGGAGCATCTGGAGGTTCGCTGTAGACCTTGGCCCACACATGGAGGGCCGGGGACGCGGGAGGCCCCGCGTGGTTGGCGTCGTCAAAGAAGGTTCGCGGCTCCCGCGTCCCCGTGCAGACATTTTCCGCCGGCTTCGAGCAATGGCGTCGTTTCA
>JAVBYB010000310.1 GCA_030824255.1 bacterium | reverse complement strand
GCACGGGCTCCATCGTGTCCCACGCGTCTTCCTGCGTGACGAAGCTCATCTCCAGATCGAGCTGGTAGAATTCGCCCGGCAGACGGTCAGCGCGCGGGTCTTCATCGCGGAAGCATGGCGCGATCTGGAAATAGCGGTCGAAGCCCGCCACCATCAGGAGCTGCTTGTACTGCTGCGGCGCCTGCGGCAGCGCGAAGAACTTGCCCTGATGGATGCGGCTGGGGACGAGGAAGTCGCGCGCGCCCTCGGGCGAGGACGCGGTGAGGATCGGCGTCGAGTATTCGGTGAAGCCCGTATCGTGCATGCGCTGGCGCATCGACGCGATGACTTTCGTCCGCGTCACGATGTTGGCGTGCAGCGTCTCGCGGCGCAGGTCGAGGAAGCGGTATTTCAGGCGCACGTCTTCGGGGTATTCCGGCTCGGCGAAGACGGGCAGCGGCAGTTCCTCGGCGACTTCGGAGAGGACGGTGAGGTCCTGCACCTTGAGGTCGATCTGGCCGGTGGCGAGCGTGGCGTTCACCGTGTTGGCGTCACGCGCGACGACCTCGCCCGTGAGGCAGATAACCGACTCGACACGGATACGCTCAAGGCGCCCGAAATGGGGATTGGACGGCGTCACCACGCACTGGGTGATGCCGTAATGGTCGCGCAGGTCGATGAACAGGAGGCCGCCGAGATCCCGCTTGCGGTGGACCCAGCCGGACAGCTTGACGGTATTCCCGACATGCTCCGCGCGCAGCTGGCCGCAGGTGTGCGTCCTGTAGGCATGCATCGGGGCAAAACTCCTGCTTTTCCGCCAAAAACCGGGCGAAATGGGTTGCTTGAACGGGCGGACAAGCGCATGTCGCCGTCAACGTTGTCAATATCGCCCATATTCTGATTCTGTTCGGTTCTTGGGGGCTATCCGGGAGACGACCACTTGACCGACGCGGATACGGGCGAAATCCGGCTGATCACCGATACGGCGGCGCTCGAAGCGGCCTGTGAGCGCCTCGGTCAGGACGATTTCCTGGCCGTGGACACCGAATTCCACCGGGAATCGACCTATTGGCCGCAGGTCTGCCTGATCCAGGTGGCGTCCTCGGACTACGACGTCCTGATCGACCCGCTGGCTAAGGGGATCAACCTTTCCTCGCTCAACAAGCTGATGGCGGACCCGTCGCGGACCAAGGTGTTCCACGCGGCGCGGCAGGATCTCGAGATTTTCACGCGGCTTATCGGGCATGTGCCCGGCCCGGTGTTCGACACGCAGATCGCGGCGATGGCGTGCGGCCTCGGGGATTCGGTTTCCTACGAAAACCTGGTGGCGCGCGTGGTGCGCGGGACTGTCGACAAGTCGAGCCAGTTCACGGACTGGGCGCGTCGGCCGCTGACCGAGAAGCAGCTGCGCTATGCGCGCGGCGACGTCGTCTACCTGCGCGAGATCTACAAGATCCTCCGCGGCAAGCTGGAGAAGCAGGGCCGCATGGAGTGGATTGAGGACGAGCACGCCGCCCTGCTTGATCCGGAGAACTACGCCTTCAACCCGGAGACGGCGTGGAAGCGCCACAAGATCCGCAAGTACAAGGCCGATTATCTCGCCGTGCTGGCCAACGTTTCCGCCTGGCGCGAGCGGGTCTCACAAGAGAGCGACAAGCCCCGCCAGCGCATCCTGAAGGATGACGCCATCCAGGAGATCGCCCAGCAGAAGCCGCGCACCATCGAGGCGCTGGATCGTATGCGCGCGGTGCAACAGGGCTTTGGCAAGTCTCGGTACGGTCAGGGATTGCTGCAAGCCATCAACGAAGCCTTGGATGATCCCACGCGCTACGCCCCCGTCCTGGAAGAGCCAGAGCGCTCGGGCCCGCCCCCCGGCGCGATGGTAGAGCTGCTGAAGGTCTTGCTGAAGCAGGTTTCAGACGACGCCGGCATCGCCACCCGCCTGATTGCCAATGCCGCAGACATCGAGGAGCTGGCCCGCGAGATCGAGCCGGATATCTCTGCGCTCAAGGGCTGGCGGCGCGATCTGTTCGGCGAGAAAGCCCTTAAACTCAAGACCGGCAAGCTGGCTCTCGCCGCCAGCCCAAAGGGTGTAAAGATCATCGAGCTGTAAGCTTGGCGGAAACGAAGTCGCGGAGCGGAAGGTGAGCGCAGCCGACCAGTACACCCGCAACGAAGAGGCGGCGAAGGCCATGGTCGCTCGCGCGCCGAAGGTCGTGACCGAGCTCCTTCAACACGACAACTATGCATGGGCGGCGCACAATTGCAGGCTCGCGGCTGAGGCATATTTCGATCTTGGCCTGCTGCACTGGCGAGGCGGAGGCGATCCCCGCAACGATTTCCGCGGCGCGATCATGCACTACGACAATTTGACCGGGCTCGTGCGCAAGCATCGCCTGGCCGCGGGCGATTTCGATATGTCGCCGGTCTATGCGGCGATGTTCCTGATGGGAGCGAAGGCGCCGCTCGTCTTCTTCAACGAGGTTTCCTACGAAACGCAGCGCTGGCCCTGCTACGAAAGCCGCATCGTGCACGCGCTGTTCGACAAGGAGCCAGGCGCGGGGATGGCGAAGCTGGTGGAGAGCCATGCGGCGCGGAATGACGAGCTGCCAGAGCGGCTTCTGGACGCCTATCTGCAGCTGCTGGGGATGCGCGACAGCAAGGCGGACCTCACCGAGCGCGTGCTACGGGCCAAAAGCGCGTGGGCCGAGCGCAAGCGCGAGGAATTGGTGGAGCGCGGACCCAACTGGAATGGCCATGGCGTGATGAACGACCTCTATGTGGATTTCTACCTCGCCGCGATCCTCAAGAAGATCGGGGTGAAGGCGCAGACCGTGCACACCTGGAATTGGGATTGAGCGGAGCCGCCCCAAGTCCTCGTTAACCCCTCGCTAACCATAAATGGGCGTGGTGGGGTCGAAGCTGCAGGACTCACCCCGTGACCGACGCCATCGGCGCATCATCACAATCGTCACAGCGTGCGGAAGTCATGTCCGCTCTGCGGTCCGCCGCGTCCTCGACCGGCGTGAACTTCGACTATCTGGTGAAGACGGCGCAGCGCGAAAGCAACTTCAACCCCAACGCCAAGGCGGGAACGTCCTCCGCCACCGGCCTCTTCCAGTTCACTGACGCGACCTGGATGAACATGCTGGAGCGCTATGGCGCGAAGCATGGCGTTACTACAGATGGCCAGAACCGTGCAGACCTGCTGGCGCTTCGCAAGGACGCGAAACTGTCTTCCGCTATGGCTGGCGAGCTCGCAGGCGAGAACGCGAAGATCCTGCAGAAGAAGCTCGGCCGCCCTGCCACGTCTGCTGAGCTCTACGCCGCGCACTTCATGGGTCCGTCAGACGCCGCGCGTCTCGTCGATGCTGCGCGCTCCAACAGGGCGGGCTCCGCCGCCGAGCTCTTCCCCAGTGCAGCGCGCGCAAACGAGAACGTCTTCCGCAACAAGGACGGCGCGAACCTCACATCCGCACAGCTCTATGTGAAACTCACGGGCGCAGCGGTCGGCGATGCGGATAGCGGCAAAGTGCCGTCTGCCCAGTTCGGAGACTCTCCGCAGCCTCCTGTCAGCCACTCTGAAGTGATCCTGCAGGCGCATCTTGGCGCTGTCTCGATGACGTCCAGCCTGATGAATGCGCTGTTCGGTTTGCAGGAAACCAAGCGCTCGGGTTGAGCGTCAGGCGACGACGGCGTTGGACGGGAACACCGCGTCGCGCGTACTCGGAAATTCGATCATCAAGCTCAGCGTTGAGCCGTTGATCACCCGCCGCATGAACCCTGACAGCTGCGTGCTGACGAGAGAGCGCACGACGCTGGAGCCCAGATTGCCGGCCCCATTGGCGGCCGCCGCATTTGCAAAGACCTGCTTCCATTCCAACCGGACGAGAGTGCCCTCCTCGAACCAGCGGATCGAGAGCGATGCGTCAGATGAGTTGAAGGAACCTGCGCGCGAAGCCTGAAGCGCGAGATCATTCAGCACGAGCGCGATTGCTATCCCCTGTCCTCCAGACACAGGGACTTCAGGACCTGAGCATTCGATCCAGGCTGCAGATTGCGGTCGATAGGGCTCGATCTCTGCAGCAACCAGATCGCCAAGCTGCACCGTGCCATCGAGCGAGTACGTGTCGCTGGCCAGGGCATGCGCACGCCCCAGCGCCTTCAGACGCAGCGACAGCTCGCGGGCATCGATCGGCTGGAGCGTAGCCGTGGCGAAATGCTCGATGGCCGCGAATGCATTGCCGAGACGTATGCGCAGGTCGTCCCGCGCGACTTCTGTTTTCTTCAGCGAGGCGGACAGAGCCTCGAACAGATAAGCATTGTCGAGTGCTGTCGCCGCGGCGCGCGCCAGTGTTTCGAGCGTATCCACGATCTCGCGTGTAGGCGTTATGTTGCGCGCCCAGTAAGCGCCAATTGCCGCCAGCGGTTCGCCCTGTCCGATCGGCGTCATCACCAGCGCCTTCACGAAGGTGTCTCGATATATGGCGTGAGGAATGCGATCATCGGCGAACACGTCCGGGATGATCGCCGTCCGGTCATTCAGCATCACCCAGCCGCTGATGCATGTTTCCATCGGAAAGCGGCCGCCCTTCCACAGCGGTGCGATGGCGTCTTCCTCGACATAATAGCACTTGCCGCGATCGCGCAGCACGATGCAGATGCCGTCCGCGCCAACCATGTTGCGCGCGGTCGCCCGCAATGTCGCCACGACTTCATCGATTGAGCGTGACCCAGCCAGACGCTCGACGGCCACTACAAGCTGGCGGAGGGTTTCACCCTGCGAAAGTGTTGCTGGATCGACGAGCCGCATTGCCGGATGCTCCCAACCAGCAGTGAACGTAGCGTAAAATCCCGCGCGAGGACTAGGAAAATTGTCCTCGCGCTGCGTTCATGCCAGCGCAGGCCCTGCTTGCCGCGAAAGCTTCGGGGTGAACCCTGATAGCGCCGGAAGGGCGGATGATCAGGCGACCGATTTGCTTTCGTAAAGTGCAGCTATATCGGCGCCTGAGTAGCCAAGGGAGACGAGCACGTCGCGCGTATGCTCGCCCAGTCCCGGCCCCGGACCTTTCGGTCCATCGTCCACGCCGTGAAACCGCGCAGGCGACGCGGGCGATGCAAACGACCCCTGCCCGCCCTTGCCCGGCGTCTGCACGATGCCGCCAGCCGCCAATACCTGCGGGTCTACTGCAACGTCGGCCAGCGTCTGCGCCGGCGCCCACGCGATCTCTTCCGCCGTCA